>CAUZVF010000290.1:0-6678 GCA_963582955.1 Planctomycetota bacterium | reverse complement strand
GCAGCGGGACTGGGAGCTGATCCGGTCGAATTCGTCGACGGAACTGACCGGCGCGACGCATTGGCCGGCTGGATGACAAATCCGTCTAATCCGTTCCTGGCCAAAATGATTGCCAACCGGTTGTGGGCTCACTATTTCGGACGCGGGCTGGTCGAACCGATCGACGATATACGAGCGACCAATCCGGCGACAAACGAACCGTTACTCGACGCTCTCGCAAAATATTTGATCCGCCAGCAATTCGACGTGAAGGCGCTGACTCGCGCGATGCTCAATTCGCGACTCTATCAGCTCGACGCCGTACCGAACGACACGAATCGGCTGGACGAGCAGAACTTTTCGCGGGCGGCGTGGAAAGCATTGGCGGCGGAAGTCTTGTTGGATGCGTTTTGTCAGGCGACCGAAGTTCCCGAACTGTTTAACGGTTGGCCCGCTGGTTACCGTGCGATTCAAATCTGGGACAATCGTGTGCCTTCTTATTTCTTCAAAGTTTTTGGACGTCCGCAGCGTGTCAGCGTTTGTGAGTGTGAGCGAGGCAATGAACCGTCGATCGCTCAGGCACTGCACTTGATGAACTCGCCCGAATCAGTCCGCAAAATCCGGCACCGTGACGGTCGGGCGGCTCGGTTGGCGAAATCCGACAAAACTGACGATGACATTATCGAGGAACTCTTTTTGGCGACTCTGTCGCGACGTCCGTCGAATGACGAGCGGGCATTGATGAAGCAAGCCTTTGCCGAATCACCGAAAAACCTCCGTGCAGCCATCGAAGATGTGTTGTGGGCACTTTTGAATACACGAGAATTCGTTTACAACCACTAGAATCCTTTGTCGTAGGAGGGAGAAGGGAACACTAATATCCGCTGATCTTCGCTCATTGCTTCATGTTAAGTAGCCGGAGTCGCAAGACTTCGGACTGTTGTGGCAGACTCTCAAATCCCCAAAGTCTTGCGACTCTGGCTACGACATTGAAACGGATTCTCATTAGTGCAGATTAGCGTCGATTAGTGTTCCCGGATGTCAGAAATGATGCCTAAAGAACTCTCATATTGTGATGGAATCAGCCGACGTAACGCGTTGCGTCTGGGCGGAACTGGGTTATTTGGCGGATTGGCCTTGCCGTCGCTGCTTCAAATGCAGGCCGAAGCGGCCACCGCTCGGCCAGCCAAGGCGAAGGCTTGTATCTTCTTTATGCTCGAAGGCGGACCCAGTCATATCGACATGTGGGATTTGAAGCCGGAAGCTCCGACGGAGATTCGCGGTTCGTTTAATCCGATTTCGACGAACTTGTCCGGCACCCAAATCAGTGAGATTTTGCCGCATTGCTCGAAGATTGCCGATAAGTATACGATTCTGCGTTCGCACAGTCATCGTGACAACGCTCATCAAACCGGGCGGCACTGGGTGTTGACTGGATATCCGCCGAGTTTCGGAGATGGACAAGCCAAAGGCATCCCATTTAACGAGCTTTATCCGTCGCTCGGTTCGATCGTTTCCAAAGAACTCGGTCCCGGCGCCGGCGGTCACGTGCCTCCGTATATCGAAATGCCCAATCCATTGGGCCCCGGTGGTCCGGGTTTTTACGGAGCGGCTTATTCGCCATTCACAATCGAAACCGATCCGGTCGAGGTGGATTTTGAAGTCCGTGATCTGAACATTGCGAAGGGAGTTGATGACCGCCGATTCCGGCTGCGGCGCAAGCTACTCCAAGGAGCCACACGGCTTGGAAAAGGCAGCACAACGACCGGTCGAGCCAAAACCATGTCGACCTATTACGAGAAAGCCTTGCAACTCGTTACCTCACCTGAAGCCAAGCGAGCGTTTCGCATCCAAGACGAATCGCCCGAACTCAGACAACGATATGGTCATACGTCGATTGGCCAATGTGCGTTACTCTCACGTCGCTTGGTTGAGGCCGGCTGCCGGTTTATCGGGATCGACCACGGTAGTTGGGACACTCATGTCGACAACTTCACAAGCCACGAAAAGGCGCTTGTCCCACCAACCGATCGCGCGCTGAGCAGCCTGTTGGTCGATTTGGACGAACGAGGCATGCTCGATGACACGTTGGTGGTGATGATGGGTGAAATGGGCCGCACACCGCGGATCAACGCCAACGCCGGCCGCGATCACTGGTCAATGTGCCAAACTGTCATCCTCGCGGGTGGCGGTATCAAAAGGGGAATCGTTGTCGGTGCGAGCGACAAAACAGCCAGCTATCCAACCACGCAACCGTATGGGATTCATGATTTGCTGCGGACGATCTTCCATTTGATGGGGATTGATTGCGACAAGGTCTATCACACCCCGCTGGGACGTCCCGTCCCAATCGTCAACGGCGGCCACCGAATCGATGAATTGATTGCATGAGACTCTCGATACAGGCCACATCCATGCGATTCCGAATTCCGTTTTTTTCGATCGTCGGTGCCTTAATCGTTGCGAGCAACGTGTGGGCACAAGTAGCACCATCGCTCGGTTATGTCTTTCCCCCTGCCGTTGAGGCCGGGAAGACAACGGAAGTGGCGTTGGGCGGCTATGACCTCACACCCGATTTACAGGTTTTTGTGTACGACGATCGCGTCAAACTGATATCGCAGGGACCGCCGGGGAAATTCTTTGTTTCACCCCCGCCGTATTGGTTTGGGCCCAGAGGATTTACAACGGCGAAGAAGATTTCGCGCGAAATCCCAGCACGAATTGATGTGAGCACTGAATGTCCGCGTGGATTGATTCGTTGGCAGGTGGCCAACGCCAACGGAGCCTCCGCGACCGCCGTTATCCTGGTCAGTGACCGCCGCGAGATCGTCGAAGATCGTTTCCGCGACCAGCCTCAAGTGATCGAGTCACTGCCGATTGGTGTCTCCGGAAGATTGAGCCGTATTACGGAAGTCGATCGCTATCAAATACAAATCGAACAAGACGGGCCGGTGACTGTGGAGCTGTTCGCCCGTCGGCTCGGTGTGGATTTCAATGGCGTCCTTCAAGTTCGTGACGCCGACGGCAACATAATTGTCGATGATGCCGATACGCGAGGAGTTGACATTGCCGCGACATTCGAGGCACGTGCGGCAAAACCGTACGTGATCTCGATTCACGATGTCGATTTTCGTGGTCATCGTTCGTACGTTTATCGACTGGCGTTGACCAGCGGCCCGCGAGTGATCGCGACCATTCCGGCGGCAGGACGGCGTGGCACAACGCAAAAGACGGAATTTATCGGTATCGGTGTCGCGACGGGAGCCGCGCAGATCGAATCGGTGACTCGTGAAGTGGCAATTCCGGCGGATTCCGAGCAAACACTGTTGCGTTACAAGTTGCAGACGCCGTTTGGTACGGCACCCGCGATTACGATTCCGCTCAGTGACCTTCCGGAACATCGGGATGCCGATCAGATCAAAATTCCCGGAGCAATCACGTCCGTCATCCACGACTCGAACAATTCAGTCATTCGGTTTGCGGCAACCAAGGGCGAGACTCTTCGCATCGATGCGTTGTCGCAGTCAATCGGCACGGGCCTTGATCTTTCGCTGTCGATTCTTGCCGCCGCCGGCAAAAAGCTGGCTGAGAATGATGATCTGCCGGGAACTCACGACGCAGGACTCGATTTCACCGTTCCGGCCGATGGCAACTATCGTTGCGTCGTCCGAGACATCTCGGGACGGCCGCGAAGTGCCGCGTCAGTTTTCCGACTGTCGATTGATCGGCAACAGCCCGGATTCCGATTGACGGTACCGCAACAATTGAAAGTTCCCATCGGCGGCAAGACTCAACTTGCCGTCAAAGCGGTCCGTTTGGCCGGATTCACGGATGAAATCTTAATTCGTGTTGACGGATTGCCCGATAGAGTGACCGTTCCGCCCGAATTGAAAATCCCCGCGAAAAAGAACGATCTTAAGATCGAGTTCACTGTCGCGGCGGATGCGGCCTGCATGGCAGCAACGATTTCGATTGTCGGTGAAGTAAAGATTGCCGATCAAGTAGTTCGACACGTCGCAAGCGCGTCGGCCGCTGGCAATCTTTGTCCGCGTGATCCGTGTTCGAGTTTGATCGGCCAGGTCTTGCTGACGACGACGATGAAACCGCCGTTCACAGTGGAAGTTGTCGACAAGAATCGGCAACGGGCCGTTCATCGCGGCACAACATATCCCGCTCCGTTTGTCATTAAACGAAACGACGGGTTCTCCGGCGAAGTTCAGTTGATGATGGCGGCCAACCAGTCACGGCATCGCCAAGGGATCAACGGACCAATCGTCACTGTTCCCGCCGATGCTGGCACGGCGTTGTATCCGTGTTTCATGCCCGAATGGCTGGCGACCGATCGGACAACTCGAATGATCGTTCTGGGGATGGCGCGCGTCGCCGATCCGAAAGGCAAACTTCGGTTTGTGACTCAAGCCGCGAATGCCAGGATAACGATGATTTTGGAAGGCGCATTGTTAAAGGTATCGCACTCGGCCAATGAATTGACGGTTCGGCCTGGCAGCACGTTCGACGTTCCGATCACCATCTCGCGATCCGTGAAGTTGGGCACACCGGTAACAGTTTCGTTGGATGTGCCGACGGAACTGAAGGGTGCGATTGAATGTCAGCCCGTCGTCGTCAAGGCAGACCAAACGTCAACAAAGTTACGAATTCGAGCTTCGGCCGACACTCGACTTCTGGGACGTTGGCCCCTGACAATCAAAGCAACCACGATGCAATCCGGACGTTGGCTGGTCATGTCGCAAACGGAGGTTTCGGTTGAGTTCTCGGCATCGTCCAGCGCCGTTCCATAAAGTAGAATGACGATTCAATAGGTTATCCGTACTCGCCAGGAACGTAACGGGTTACCGCTAACCTAGCATATCGATCTTGGCTGGCGCTAACCCGCCGTCAATTCGCTTGTCGGGCGCGTGATCGTGCGAGTCTTCGCGCCTTGCTCGGGGGCCGGCATGAAGAACAGATTGACTTCCAATTGGTCGTACGACTCGAGATCTTGATGCTGCCCGGCCAATGCCGCGACGCGCGAATAGATTCGCTCGATACGCTGCTCATCGGAATCAGGATCGAAATCGACTCTTAGCACGACCCGCAAGATGCGCGGCGTGTCCTGGTGCATCTTCCGCTGGCCGCCTTGAACAACCGGCCCGAAATCCGGGAATTCCTTGACGATCGCCTGCTGCAAGTGTGCGAATGGAGCCGTGTGCAGTTTCCAATACAGCCAAAAGCAAAAGACCATCACGGTGGCGAAAACCAACATCCCAAACACAATTGGCTTGCCGGAAATTCGCCGATCACCGCCGGTCTGAAACTGTTCGCCACTCATATCGGTTCTGGCTCTCTAAATCGCGCTAATAATCCGGAGCACGGTCTGTTCGGCATTGTCAGCCGGTTTCGGTTTGCCGTCTTTCCAGGCGACATTTCCCGCTCGGTCGATGATGAACAAACCGGGAATTGGTTTTCCGTTCGCGTCAACTCGACCCCACGGATTATGGACATTCAGTCCCGGATCGGAAAGGACTGGAAACGGGAACCGGCCGATTTGTTCGAAGGCCTTGCGATTTGTCTGCGGCAACGCGGTGCTGATGGCGAGAACGATGACGCCGGAAGAGCGAAGGCGTTTGTAATTCTGACGGAGTTCTCGCAAGACCGAGTCGCCGCCAATTCCCGCGCCGCCGTCAAAAAACACGAGCACGATCCGATGCCGGCCAAGATACGCACCGAGTCTGACTGGTTTGTTGTCCGGGTCATACGCACTGAATGGCTCCGCCGGTCTGACGTCGGCAAGGTTTTCGACGACTTCGGCTTGCCGCGGGTAGGACCTCGTCAACTTGTACGCCACCAATCCCAAGATCACGATGGCGGCAACGGGAAGAACAAGGATTCGGCGTCGGTAAGTCATCGAGATTCCGCTTCGCCGATCTAAGTACTGACCGATCAATTACTGTCGACAATCAGTCGCAACGCGCTAGCGTCCGGTTTGTGCCACGAAACGTGGGCTAGCGCCAATGGCACTCACTTTACCGACGGTATCGTTTCGTCAAGTTAAACGACGAGTCGGACACTTCTCCGTTTTGGCCAGGAACCTCACGGTTCCCGCTAGCCAAGAGCAATGAAGCTCAAAATACCAGGCTAGCGGGAACCGTTAGGTTCCTGGCCCCCATCAACGGTTTCCCAAATGTTGCATCTAAAGTGAGTGGCATTGGGCTAGCGCCGTTCGGCTGATGAATAATTCGATCTAAGCCGTTCGCGATTCACTCGGCACATGCGTCGCCTCGGAGCTGGCAATCGATTTGTTCAATGCTTTCAAGTAGGCACGCGCGCTTGCTTCGATGATGTCGGTGCTGACACTCTTGCCGTGAAAGACTCGTCCGGCGACCGATATCTCAACAATCACTTCGCCCTGCGCGTCCTTTCCGCGTGAGACGCTGTTGACGTGATATTCCTCCAACCGTGCGGTCACTCCCGTGATGCGTTCTAGTGTCCGGAAAATAGCGTCGACGGGTCCGTCTCCCGTCGCGGCATCACAACGGATCTGTTTGTCATCGCCGTCACACTCCATTTCCAGAGTCGCGGTTGGCACCATCCCCGATCCGGCCGACGTGTGAAAGCTGATCAACTTCCATTTCTCGGACGTGCTACCGACTCGGTTTTCAATCAACGCCACGATGTCGGCGTCGTACACTTCCTTCTTCT
>CAUZVF010000289.1:0-6678 GCA_963582955.1 Planctomycetota bacterium | reverse complement strand
ATCCGCCACAACCACCGGTTGTCAGGATCGATCGCGAATTTCGCTTCGTCGTGAGCCGACGATTGTTGGTACGCCGCCGAGAGCAAGATTTCTCGATGCAGCCACTTGATCGACCAGCCGTGTTCGATGAATCGTGTGGCCAAATCGTCAAGAAGATCAGGATGCGATGGCCGCGCGCCTTGAGTTCCGAAATCGCTGGGAGTGTCCACCAATCCGGCTCCAAAGTGTTGTTTCCAGATTCGATTGACGATCACACGCGCCGCCAACGGTGCGGCATCGCGGACAATCGCATCTGCCAATTCCAATCGGCCGCTGCCGTTCTTGAATCGGCGGGGTTTGCCGGACGAGAGCACGGCCAGGAATCCGCGCGGCACGATGGCACCTGGTTTTGCGGGGTTTCCCCGGATCGCGATTGGCAAATCACGGGGCTTACCGGGTTTGTATTCCAATTTCGTCAAGTCATTATTCACCGGCAGCACATACAAACTGGCGTCATCGACCGCGTGTGCGACGGGAGCGTTAAAAGACGGAGTGCTCTGCTGGATCGCGGCAATCTGATCGCGCAATTCGGCAACGCGTTTTTTCGAGGCATCGGAAACTGGTTTCTTGGTACGCAGCTTTTTCATCTCAGCCTCGAGCGCGGCGACCTGCTTGTGGGCTTTCTTGACAATCGCCGCTTCGGCGGGCGGGAGCAGGAACCGATCGGTTAACCTCGTGCTCGCGAAGACTCCCGCCAAGGCGTAATAGTCTTCGTTGCGGACGGGATCGAATTTGTGGTCATGGCATCTTGCACAGGCAAGCGTGAGCCCCAAAAACGTCCGCCCCAGAGCATCGATGCGCTCTTCATACTCGTCGGCAACGACTCCTTTGATCACGTTGTGGTCCAGCCGCAGTTCTTTCCAATAGGTCGGACTGAGGCCCACGAACCCGAGCGCCGCAAGATCGTCGGGGCCGGTTTCGCTCATCATGTCGGTCGCCAACTGCCGCCGCACGAAGTCTTCGTAGGCCATGTCTTCGTTGAATGCACCCACAACCCAGTCTCGATACAGAAATGCCTGGCCGACGGAATTCAGCCAACTTGCCGTTGAATCGGTGTAGCGAGCCAGATCCAGCCAATACCGCCCCCAACGTTCTCCGTAATGCGGCGACGCCAACAATCGGTCGATGAGCCGCTCGTACGCATCAGGCCGCTCGTCGTCAACGAATTGTTCGACTTCGTCAAGACTCGGCGGCAAGCCGACCAGATCGAACTTGACTCGCCGTATCAAAGTCCGCCGGCCAGCAACAACTGAAGGAGCCAACTGGTGTTGTTCCAACCGGCTCGCAATAAACGCATCAATTCGCCGTTTTTGCCAGCCGCCGTGTTTTGTTTCAGGCAATGGTTGCAGCCGAACCGATTGAAACGACCAGAATTTACGGCCCTGTTCGACATCAATTCCTTTCGCTGCCGCCGTTGACGACGGACGAGTCTTCGTCGTGGGGAAGGGAATTCCAAGCTCAACCCATTTGACCAACAAAGCGATCTCGTTCTTCGGCATTTTCCCATCAGGCGGCATTTCGATGGAATCGCTTTTGTAGTTGATTGCCTCGATCAACAGACTTTGTTCGGGATCACCAACCACCACAGCCGGGCCCGTGTCGCCTCCCTCAAGAACAGACGCGTAATCGTCGAGTTTTAATCCGCCACGAAGTTTGTCCGCCTTTCGCGAATGGCATTCGTAACAGCGACGGATCAGCAGTGGGCGAATCTTCTTTTCGAAGAACTGAATGTCTTCCGCGGAAAACTCGCGCGATTCTGTCTCTTGAGCCGAGAGAGGCCCAGCCGGCATCATCAGGATGATCAGCAGTGCTGTAATTGTTGACAGGTGATTCATAGCTCAAGAATTCGGGCCGCGGAAGAAAAACGACTGACAAGCCAACTTGGCGCTGACGGCTCACTCGTGATTCTAAGTTAATCGAAATCAAACGGCGGCACCAATCACCCAAGCGGTTGGCACTTTTATTTCTTTTGATTTCTGCTCGGAACACAACGAAGGGGCCAATTGATTGGAGAGACGGCGGTTCGATACTTCTCTCCCTCGATAGTCGCGACGTGCATTGACATGATTGCCTGTTGACCGCGGTTTTCCTTTCCCGTCAACGCTGTTGGGCTGGTTGTGCGTTCGCAATGGATGCTAGAATCAGTAGAAAGCTGCAATAGAAGCAGCTGCGAATCCGCTACATGAGGTCTTCTCAATGCCCACCGTCTTGGAAACAAACCTTGTCCGAACGCCCGGCATTTGCGGCGGTCGTCTGTGCATTGACGGCACGCGGATGACGGTCAACCAGATTGTCACGCTACACAATCAAGGTTTCAGTGCCGAGCAGATCGTCGAGCAGTATCCACAGCGCACGTTAAGCGAGATCTTTGCGGTCCTCGCCTGGTACCACGCCAACAAAAGCGACTTCGACAAGGAACTGGCCGCCGAAGCCGCCACTGAAGACCGCGCGCGAGAGGAGATTGAGCGGGCGGAGCCGTGATGAGCCAAATCCGGCTCTACGTGGATGAAGACGCCGCCCAACACGCGGTTCTGGAAAGGCTTCGCAATCACGGCGTCGATGTGCTCACGGTGCTGGAAGCCGGAATGACCAGCGCGACCGACGAGGAACAACTGGATTTCGGGACTTCGCAGGGCCGCAGCATCGACACACTGAACGTCCACGACTTCTGCCGTTTGCACGGCGAATTTCTTTCCGAGGGGAAATCGCACGGCGGCATCATCGTGATTCCCCGCCAGCGCTACTCGATCGGCGACAAGATTCGGCGGTTGATGGAACTGATCGATTCCGTCACGGCCGAGGAAATGCCGAACCGCTTGGAATTCCTGTGACGCGATAGATTGGATACTTGTGCCTTCGCGTCAGACCTCAAATTCCAACTCCAGAAAATCCCTTTCCGAATCTTCCGTCTCGCGTCACTGCACAATCCCCGTCCATTCGCCACGTCCAGTCACTTTTCCTAGTCAGTCTGATTTGGGGGTTAAAAAGGCGGATGCCACTTTTAACTATTCACGTCGGATTATTTCGGATTTCCCTATAGCATTGTGTTGATGTATATCAACGCAATGCTATAATCAGTCACAACACACGAGAGAAAGCGGATGCGATTTGTGCAGGTCATTTGGGATGAAGAAGACGACCCGCTCGGAAACGTCCAGCACGTCGCCGAACACGGTTTGATGGTCGAGGATGTGGAAGCCGTATTGAATGATCCGGAATCGGAAGGCTTCAGCGAATCAAGTGGCCGTCCCTGCTGCTTCGGCTACACGGATTCCGATGAGTACATCATTGTGATTTACGAGGACGTTGACGGCGACTCAGCTTACCCCGTGACCGCTTATCACGTCCCCGAACCATGAAGGGCAAGCGCATGGCAAAGAAGAAAGCAAAGCGAGTTATCCGCAAAGGCCGTGTGTTGGCTGCCGAATCCGAGCGGCTGGACAAGATCCGGCAGCAGGCCCAAAAGGACTTTCCGCCCGACCCCAACCGACCACGCCCCGTTACTACAGGCATCGGCGCGAAGATTCGCCAGGCGCGGGAGAGTCAAGGGTTGACGTGGTATGCGGTCGCAAAAGCGGCCGGGATTCCAAATCCGCGTACGATCCGTGATATCGAATACGGTCGAGATACGAAAATGTCCAGCGTCGAGGCGATTGCCAACGCGCTGGGGCTTCAGATTGATCTGGTCGAGGCGAGTCGGTCATGAACTCGTAGCTGCGATCCTTGCGGTGTTGTCCGCAACCGCGGCATTTCATCCGCCGCCATACGACTCGGGAAAACAAAGAGTCCGTTGGATTTCCTCTACGAATGGGTCACCATCGTCTGCGGCATCCTACTTCCTGTTCTGCATTAACAACTATGAAAACGGGTTACATACACGATCAAGGAAGCCGTTACAGTCTTGAGGCCAATAGTGCTTCATGGGAAGAAGCCCCCACTTGGATAGCCATTCCTGCTGTTCGGTATCATGCACGTTACCCCTGAGGCGTCCAGTCGCAATCAGAATTTCACGTCTGTCCTGGTCTTGCTCCTTGAAGAAGCGCAGCCTATTAACATTGTCAGTTGCAAATCCGAATCCGAAGACAACAACTCTTTCGGCATCGTTCAGTAGCGTTGATGCCTGACGGAATTGTTCAAGCCCATCCTCAATTTCCGAAATGATGTTGATGGATTGAGACCGCTCAAAAATACTCGCCTTATCTCCATAGGGTGTTTCAGGGTACGACCCTAGCGTTCCGTGAAGGTGGATAATGGGAATGGCTTCCGACAGAATTTCCCAAGCGGTAGATGAGTCTAGCCCAAAATGATTCTCCACATACTTGTGCAGCCTGAAGTCTATTGACCGGTCGTAATTGAAGGTGACGATTGACAACCCGTTATCCCTTAGCGTGGCGACATCATCAACGTGGATCGAAGACACCAGCCTGTCATACCACCCGCCATTTGATGTGACACCCCAAGGCTGTTCATGTTCAGCAAGGGTGCGACAGATCAGAAATTTTCCTGTCTTGATAAATTCTCGGTGCTTTTCGAGAAATGCGTCAGGTGATGACCAGTTCCCGTATGCGAGTCGATCGTAGAACAGTTGCAAGTCTTCGCCACTTCTACTGAAGTCGGCGGGAAGTTTATCTGCTGGCTTGTCTTTCTGGCCAATCAATTCAAATAGAATCTTCTTCCTCAATTCAAAGCCCAGCGGAAAGCCAAGGTGCTTGCTTGCTCCCGCACCCAACAGTAGACATGTCTTCTTGCTCAACACAGTCACGTTCCTTTCCGAATTCAGACAAAAGCTCAGAGGAATTATATCCGTGTCGGGTACAAGCAAGAAACACTCAAGGTAAGGCATCTCCAATGCCGTATTTGTGATTCTCGATTCGTTCCATGTTGGATTACCTTGCGTGTTGTATTCTTGGGCAACTCACCTTTCATGTGATTTGCTGAATGAATCGACTTGGGTTTCTGCTGATATAAAAGGGCCATCCGTCTTCTGATCGATAACTCCGAGTCATGCATTCTAATTTCGTTCAAGTTTTTGGGTTACGATGATGAGCAATCGACAGGCAGCGGATATTGCGAATACTCGGGTGGCGTGGACGCCTTCGGTGCGTCCGGCGTTTGAGACTCTGAATGCTTCGATCGCAACGGCCGATACCGAGATTACGAACTCGCTCGTATCGGCGTTGGTTGCTCAAACTATAGAGAGCGGTCGAATCGCGACAATTGGTTGTCAGAAGCTCGGCTCTTTCAAACCGTTCTCATTACTTTCTTGTTCGCTGAGATACGCAAGCCGAATCAATCCCACGAAGCAAAAACGTCGGGCTCAACTTGTTAACCGTCAGCCAATGGATTCGTCATGTTGAGCAGACCGACGATCGCCAGCACTTCACCGAGGCCGTCTTCATCCATTCCCAGCTTGCCTGCGGCCGCAAGTTCGCTTCTGCGACGAATTGGAAAACAATGAGTCCCCCCTTGATTTGGCCTCACAAAAACGAACGCGTCGTGATCACTGGCGTTTCCTCCGTCGCTTCGTTGACCGAACAAACTTCTCCCCCAAAGCTCGCAGCATTTCAAACGTATTCACGTACTCAATGTCGAATTCAACACAAACATTTGGTATTGGGACTTTGCGTCTTACTTCAGGAGCGTACTCCTCGTGAGTCACAACGATCTGATCATTGACCCACGCGTACGCCATAAGCCAACCATCAGCGACTGACGCAAACTCGGTTTTCGCAGCGTCGGTGAATTGATCTTCCGAGTAGACCCAGTTCACCATCTCCTGAAAAAGATCAACGACGGCTTGATCTTCCGTTTTCTTGAAGAACGTTTCGGATGCACGGTCGTCGATCCATTCCTTGATTTCATCGTCCTGCTCGGCCAGCTCATCACGAATACGGTCGATACTGAAAACCCGTTTCGCGTTATGCTGAGAGACGAGCGAAGTCCAGAATCCCGGGCAGATGTCGAAGCCGTAGTAGCGGTCTTTCGCCTCGATAAACGCATTCGCATCAAGTACGTATCGCTTACTCACGCTCATCCCTCACTCTCTGGCGGACGAGATCGGCGTAAGTATGAAACGTGCTTCCTTTCATCCCGGTCAGCCGGAATGCATCCTGATACAGAATCCGGCCTTCGCGTGCGGCACGCACGACGGCGGCGGAAAACCTTCTGCCAAGGCGAACGTTTTGCGTCGCGTAGAAATTGCCGCCTGACTTCTTCTTCCGGCCTTCTTGCTTGCGTTTCAGCCAGTCGGCGCGATCCTGTTTGTAGAAGCTGAAGAATTCCGGCTTTGTAATCAGTTCCAAATCAAGAGCACGCCGGGCGGCGACAACCGGGCTGACCTTGAACCATTTGGCAATCGTGTGAAACGGTTTACTCGTCTCGGCTGCTTCCTTCCACCGGTCAGTCAACTTGTAGCCGGGGATCAGGAACTCAGCCGCAACTCGATTACAGAACCGTTCCGTCTCCTCTTTGGCGGGCAACATATTCTCAAGATTGAACACGCCGTCCTGTCCCAGCCAAACATGCACCAACTCGTGAGCGAGCGTGAAGATTCGTGCTGACTTCGTGTCGGCATCATTGAGAAAAACCACGGGAGCAGAGGGATCACACAGAACGAATCCGCGGAACTCGTCAGGATCG
>CAUZVF010000288.1:0-6685 GCA_963582955.1 Planctomycetota bacterium | reverse complement strand
TGACCGATCGGCTGCTCTGCCGAAGCTCAACCCGGCCGACTCAAGTTTCGATAGCAGGAACGCGTCGATGGGCGAGCGCACCAACTCGCGCTTGGTTACGCTCGGCAGCGGCGGCCGCCGGATGGCCTGAAAGGACCAATGCCCTCGCTCTTCCTCAGTGAACGAGCCCTCGCGCGGCAGCGATTCGGGTTCCGGCCGGAGTGTCTTGGCACCAGAGTCGATCCACTCGGCGAGCATCGAGATTTCCTGCTCGGACAGCATCTTCGAGCCCGGCGGCATCTCGCCAGAGGCAACTCGCTGGTACAGCAGACTCTCCGCGTGTTTGCCGGCGACAATCGCCGCGCCCGATTCGCCGCCTTTCAACAGCAACCTCGCCAGCCTTGTGTCCAACCCACCCTTCAACTCGTCAACTTCGCCGTGGCATTGCCAACAATGAGCCTTCAGAATCGGCCGCACGTCACTCTCAAATCGCGGAGTGTCGGCCTTGGCCCCGAGTGTGAAACCAGAAACGGTGGTCCACAGAAGTCCAATGCACAAGAGCATCGAGCGGCGATTCATAGATCGTCCGGGGGAGTTAGGCAGGAGCTGACAAGCATGGCACGATGCCGACGTTATTATAACAACGTCCGACGTTTCCTCCCTCCTGCTTCGAAGTCTGGCGGGGCGCACGAATTCTCGCGATCTTCTCTGCTTGCGTCCCGCTCGCGTCGTCGACGGCAACGGTCCGGAGTAAGGCTCTATCGGCTGGCCACTTCGTGTCGGCAGAATGGCGCCTCAGCGTGTCTGCGAGCGTCAGCTCGCTCGACCACCGGCCACCCCGATAGATCGATAACTACTTCGCAAATCCGAATGAATAGACTTGTGAGTTCCGAAATTCGAAGCGAACGCGAACTCTTTCCCCTTGATGCGAACTCACATCTGCCGCGACGCCCTCTGTTACGTCGGATGTCAGAGTTGAACTTGTCGCTATCGACTTGCCCGCTTCGTCCAGGAGCGTGATCTTGATCGAACCGCCTTGGCGTATGTCGGCCGTTACACACAGCCGCTTGCCATCGCAGAGAACAGAATGCGTAACGACCACGGCCGGCCTGGCGTCATCTTGAGGCACGTATCCGGCCCAGCCATCGCGCCGCAACGTGGCCAAACACAGCCAGCCGTCATTCCAATCGTGCGTCTTCTTCTGCCCGGAATAATAGATGCGGATCTCGTCCTTAAGTACAACCGGACCAGAAGCGGCATAGATGCAACCCCAGTCAATAGCGCCGACTTTCTCCGATAGCGGAATGAGCTGTTTCCCCTTGCCAATGCGACGCCAGACCTTCGTATCCGGGCTCCAGGCCAGTTCGGTCGTCACGCGTCCACGAAGGTCGCCGGCTGTGTGAAAGATCGCGACCAGGCCGAGATAGATATCCGCGTAGCGAAACACAGGCATGGAATAAGTCTGCGCTTCGATTGGCCCGCGCAGCACTTCGACCGGTGTCGACCAGTTGACGAAATCCTCGCTTACCATTCGCAGAACGGTCCGAATTCCCGGGGGCGGATATGCCCGGGTAAACGCGACATACTTTTTCAGTTCCGCTACCCACAGTGCATTGTTATGGGTGTCGCCCCTGGCCTTGGCGATGGGAAACCGTTTGTCCCAGTGAATCCCGTCCGCGGAGAATGCAGCATCGAGATTTCCATGTGGATGCCGGCCGGCAATCCGCTTGTAGCGGCGTTTGGGATCGGTTTCGATTGAATCCTTGAAAACGCCTGTGCCGTGAGTCCCCCAGACTACGATATTCGTTTTCTCACCCTTGAAGCGATACACATTCAGTGCAGGCTTCTCCCAACTGATTCCATCGCTGGAGACCGCGTACAATGTTGCGAAATTGCCTTGTCTTTTCTCTTTGGGAGCGCGCGGCCCGGCCGTAATATGCCGTCCCCAGTCCTCCTGTTTGGGCGGACCTGAGATCGTTGTGAAATACCAGACCTTGTAGAGCCGCTCTTTTCTGTCAAACACCACATTGGCATACATGTGATGCATGGTTTGTTCCCACGGGTGTTCCTGGCCAAACAAGGGATTGGCCGGGTGCTTGCGCACGGTGCCGACCGTCAGGCGGGCGTTTTCGGCGGAGTCGATCAGTCGGCTGTCGAGCAGCAAGTACCGCTCCCGAGCAGCGATGGGGCCGGCATCGATTGGTTCGCCAGGTTGCTCAGGTGGCGCGTTCTTGCTCAAGGTAACGTTGTCAACAAACAGCGTGTAGCGAGTCCCGGTGTTGACCTTCGGCGTTTCCACGAAGAGATACAGCCGGACGATCTTCGACGCTCTGTCGCCCGGTGGCTTTTTGCCCCAGCCAAACTTGAACGTGGATTCCCTGACCACGCTCCGCGTCCATTTCCCCGTGATCACCGGGCCGGAAAAAACACGCCACATGTTGTTCTCTTCGTCCTGGAGAAAATATCCAATGGCCTTGACTGGGCGATCGATTTTGTAGTCGAAGTGAATGTACTTGAACGCGTCGCGGGAGACAGCTTCTTTGAAGTCGATTCGGATACCCCGATGAGCCCACGCGTCCGGACTTTTGTCGCTAAAGGTTGTCATCAAGGCGTTCTGGTCGTCGGTGATCTCCTTGGCAATCTTACAAACGGAGTCCCCGCCATAACCGACCCAGCCGCCGATCTCGCCGTCACGGAAGCTTTTGCGCCAAACGTCTTCGTCCTGTCCGAAGGATTGACAGGGCAGAGCGACGCAGAGCGAAACAACGAAAAAGATTTTATTCATCACTGCTATAAACCCGTTTGTATGATGTGCATTTGGGAAAGCATCGACTCGCCATCCGTTGGACCTTTTCTTTCATTTTCCTGGTTGCCCTCGTGACAAGCAATCTCGCGGCAGCCAACAGGGACGATGCCAAGAGCCCTTCCGGTGGTTTCAAGCAGCATTTGTCAATTCTTGATAACATCGGTCGGTTCGTCCTGGGCGCGCAATGACGCTGGGGTGCATCTGCGTCCGGTGTTGTCGATCGATGCGGGCCAACCGAGTCTTTGTTCGTGACAATGACGGTTCGACCAACGAGCGCAAGGCCGAAAAAACGCATTTGCGATTGGGAGAGCAGAGCGGACTACGCGAGTTATGAGCGGTAATGGCTGTATCGTCATCTCTGCCACATCCAACCTTCGCGTCCGGCCAAGCCCGATTGCTGTCCTTCAGCCAGTTGGCTGGCGTAGGTCCTTAAAGGCGCCCGTCGCGTTCTACCCACTTGTAGACGTGCTTCGCGTTAAGAGAACAGAACTTCCGTGCGACGTCGTCGCCTTTGTCAAAGGCGTACTCCATTACAATGCGTTGCTGTGTCGCATAATCCGCGGCGCTGTCTGACGCGGGCCAGTCGCTTCCGTAGATGACACGATCGTCGCCGAATGCGTTCCAGACGACGTCGACGTACGGGCGGTAGAAGTCCAGGTCCCGCGGAGCCTTCTTTCCGCCCTGAGCGGCAGCCCAGCAGAGTGCCGAGATCTTGCACGATACGTTGGCGTGCTTCGCGGCGGCACGGATTCCGGCGGTCCAGTCGCTGGGAGGCGGCTCGGACGTGATCTTCACGTTCCCAATGTGATTCAACACAATCCGCAGGTCGGGTAGGCGCTTTGCCAGTCGGGCAAGCTCGGCGGGAGTCTCAGGGCCGCCATTGACGTCGAGAGCTAGATCGCGGTCGGCGAACAGCTTCAGATCGTCGAACTCATCCTTGTCGAGGAGAGTGCGAAGCAGACCGGTCGAAATACGAATGCCGCGGAACAGGGGATTGGCACCAAACCGTTTCAGATGTTTGGCGAAATCTGGTGAGCCCGGCGCGAGCCGCCCAACAATGCCAACAACAAACGGGTCATCTTTCGCGAGTCCCAGCAGCCAAGCGTTGTCTTCAAGGCGATCGCTCGCTTCCACAATCACGGTGCCCGTAACGCGCCGGAAGTGTTTCAACTCGCGCAGATGTTTTGGTAGCACCGTGCGATAAAGCGGCGATCCCTTCGCCGGCCACGGAATGCCTTCTGGCCGTGTCGGGTCGTAGAAGTGCGTGTGGCAGTCAATGACATCCAGTTCATCGACTGATTTATCGGCGAACAGAGGTGCGTTTTCGAGCCCGACGAGACCGCTGAGGCCGACGACGAGCATCTCACGGCGAGAAAGCCTGAGCGACATGCTGACACTCCGATTCTGAATCTTGTTTTCTTGTGGGGCAGGTTTGTAACCTGTCTGGTTCATGGTACTTCCGGCAGGTTTGTAACCTGCCCCACGTTAAACAAATAGCTCGTGGACGACGTTGCCTTCGACATCCGTGAGCCGGAAATCGCGGCCCGCGTAGCGGTACGTCAGGCGTTCGTGGTCCAGGCCCATGGCGTGCAACAGCGTTGCGTGCAGGTCGTGGATGTGAACCTTGTTCTCGGCCGCGTAGTAGCCGTAGTCGTCGGTCGAACCGTAACGGAAGCCGCCTTTCACGCCACCGCCTGCCAGCCACATCGTAAAACCCTCGGGGTTGTGATCGCGGCCGTCTTTTGTTCCCTCGGCGGTTGGTGTGCGGCCGAACTCGCTGCCCCACCAGATGAGCGTGTCGTCGAGCAGTCCGCGCTGTTTCAGGTCGGTCAGCAGACCGGCGATTGGCAAATCCACTTCGCGGGCGTTCTTCTCGTGATCCCGCTTGAGGTTGGAGTGCTGGTCCCATTGCACTTTGTCGTCGTTGTGCGTGACTTGGATGAACCGCACGCCTGCCTCGGCGAAGCGGCGAGCCAGCAGGCACATGCGGCCAAAGTTCGCCGTCACGGGATCGTCCATCCCGTAGAGTTTTTGTGTTGTCGGGGTTTCGCGCGACAGGTCCTCAACCTTCGGGATCTCGGATTGCATGCGAAACGCCAGTTCGAACGAGTTGATCCGCGCTTCCAGCGAAGCGTCGTAACCGGATCGGGCGAGATGCTTCCGATTCATCGCGTTCAATCGGTCGAGTTGGAGCCGTTGAATGTCGCGAGGCAGTTTCGAGTTCTGAATAAACTTCACTCGCGCCTTGTCCGAGGGCACGCTCGCATCACCGAGTGCCGTCCCGTTGTGTGCGGCGGGCAGAAACGAGGAACTCCAGTTGTTGATTCCGCCGAACGCCAGCGTCGGGCAGATTGTCACGAACGCCGGCAGATTCGAGTTTTCCGTGCCCAGTCCGTAGCTCACCCAAGAGCCGATGCTGGGACGGATGAAATTGTCACTGCCCGTGTGCAGCTTCATCATTGCACCGCCGTGAGCGGGATTCGTCCCGTACACCGAATGCACCATGCAGAGGTCGTCGACCCGCTCGGCGAGTCGCGGGAAGAGTTCGCTGACCCACAGTCCGCTCTCGCCGTACTGCCGGAACTTCCAAGGCGACTTGAGCAGGTTCTTGGTTGTGTTGAATTGGACTCGCGGCTTTGCGAACGGCAACGGCTTGCCGTCATCACGAGTCAACAGCGGCTTCGGATCGAACGTGTCCACTTGTGAAGGCCCGCCGGACATCATCAGAAAGATGATTCGTTTGGCGCTGGCCGGAAAGTGCGGCAACTTGGGCGCAAGCGGATTGTCGATCGCCGCGTGGGATGGCGACTCGTCAGCCAACATCGACGCGAGGGCGAGCGAACCAAATCCAACGGCCGATCGCTGCAGGAGCATTCGGCGCGAGATCAGAGGAGCGATTTCGTTTTGATTCATTGGTGAATGGAAGCGAAAAAAGGAAGAAGTCCAACGAATTCAAGGAGACGACGAATAGTCGATCGCCTCATTCGTCGTCTCCTTAGATTCGTTGGAACATTCAACAGTTTTCATCTCACATAGCTGAATTCATTCGCGGCAAGCGCGACGTGGCAGAGTGTGGTCCAGGCTTGTCGTCGGCGTTTTTCGGCGTTTGTCTCGGTGGATTGGACTTGAGCGACTTCGGCCAGGAAGGCTCGATCGGCCTCTCGTTCATTGGATGTTGGTTCGCGGCCAAACGCGATGACGTAAAGTCGCGACAGGCGTTGATCATCGTCAGTCGAATCGGTGAGTAACCGTTCGGCGAAGTCGGTGGCGGCCTGCATGACAAAGTCGCTGTTGAGCATCAGCAATGCTTGTGACGCCACGACGGTCGTCGCTCGATTGCCGGTCGATACGGCCGGGTCGGGAAAGTCCAGCAACTGAAACATGTCGAAGACATTGTTGCGGACGACCGGCAGGTATATCGAGCGGCGGCGGCTGTCGTAGGTCGTCAAGTCCTTTGAGGTGTGGTCGAAGAAGTAGGCGCGATTCTTGAGTTTCAGCAACGAGCCACCCATCGTTGTATCCAATTGCCCGCTGGCCGCCAGCAGCGCATCGCGCACTGCTTCCGCTTCAAGTCGTCGCACTTCGGCTCGACTGAAGAGGCGGTTTTCGGGATCGCGGCTGACCGTCTCGGTGGCGGGAATGCTTGCCTGTTGATAGGTGCTCGAATTCAAAATCAGCCGATGCAGCGACTTGATTGACCAGCCGTCCGCGATAAATCGGCGAGCCATCCAGTCGAGCAATTCCGGATGCGACGGGGCCTCGCCCAACAACCCGAAGTTGTCGGTCGTGCGCACCAGCCCCTTTCCAAAATGCCAACGCCAAACGCGATTGACGAAGACGCGCGCGGTGAGCGGATGCTGCGGATCGACGAGCCATTCGGCCAGTTGCCGGCGGCCGCTT
>CAUZVF010000287.1:0-6694 GCA_963582955.1 Planctomycetota bacterium | reverse complement strand
AAACGGCCGCGCAAGTGCTTGAGAGGAAGCCCGAATTCATCTTGAGCGAAGCCGTGCGACGCATGCTGCCGAAGAACAAACTGGGTCGGCAAATGTTGAAAAAGCTGAAACTTTATACTGGCACCGAACACGAGCATCAGGCACAACAGCCACAAGAATTCCCCAAACACCTTTTGCTCTGAGCCGACGCGCCGGCCATTGTGACTTGCCAGGATTTGTTCCTGAAACTCGATAACTCGATCAAAGTTGGACGAAGTTAGAATGTCGAACGAAACTCCCGAAGAAACCTCGGCGGATCAACCGGTTGAAGAAACGCCTGAAGCGGTCGAAGAAACCGCCGAAGCGGCCGAGTCTGAAACCACGGAAGCGGAAGCTACCGAATCTGCCGCGGCCGAAGAACCTGAAGCCGAAGAACCTGAAGCCGAAGAACCTGAAGCTGCGGTCGAAGAACCTGAAGCTGCGGGTGAGGAAGCTGAAGAACCGGTGGCCGACGATGCCACGGTTGAAGAAGCTGCTGAATCGGACGATTCTACGGAAGATGCGGGAGCGGCAGAGGAACAGGCTCCGGCCAGTGAATCTGATGAGGGTGAAGAAACCGCCGAAGCTGAAGAAGAAGCTGTCGAAGCTGGTTCCGAGTTGACTCTGGGTAGCGGTGAAGGAGTAATTGAATCCAGCGAGATCATGCAACCGCAGACGATCCGTGGCAAGGTCGACAAGTTTGGCACTGCAATCGGAACCGGCCGGCGTAAGACCTCGGTTGCCCGTGTTCGCGTCAAGGACGGAACTGGCGAATTGACGATCAACGGCCGGGCGTTGGGTGAGTATTTCCAGATTGAACGCGATCGCAACCTGATAATGGCTCCATTAAAGGCGACGGATTCAGCGAGCAGTGTCGATGTTTGGGTGCGGGTCAATGGTGGCGGAACGACTGGACAGGCTGGTGCCATCGTGCTGGGGATCGCCCGCGCTTTGCAAGCTCGAAACGCCGATCTCCATCACACGCTGAGTAGCGGCGGCTATCTGAGCCGCGACGGGCGAATGGTGGAAAGAAAGAAATACGGTTTCAAAAAGGCCCGCAAGAGCTTCCAGTTCTCAAAACGTTGATCTGAGTTACCGATCCTTCCGCTCGTTTCAAAGATCGAGTTCAACGCCTATAATTCCCCGGTCAGACGAGTCTGGCTGGGGTTTTTCTTCAATGGTGAAGTGCCGGTTCATTCAGACAATTTTCGTTTAGTCCGGATTATTCATCAACCGGGCAGCGTACTTCAAAACGTAGGTGGAAAAGGAGTGCCCAAATATCAACCGGAACGCGCTAGCGTCCGGTTTAAAGATGGTTGCAGCAACCGTGGGCTAGCGCCCAATGTCACTCACTTTGGATTTCACCCTCCCGTTGGGAGGGTCGCGAGGAACGAGCGGGGAGGGGTGGGAGTTTGATTCGCCGCCCAAATGTTGACTTTCGCCCAACCCTCCCCGGCCGCTACCGCGTCCGACCCTCCCAAAGGGTGGGTAAAGTGAGTGCCATTGGGCTAGCGCCCAATGGCGCTCACTTTAGATACAACATTCGGGAAACCGTTGATGGGGGCCAGGAACCTAACGGTTCCCGCTAGCCTGGTATTTTGAGTTTCATTGCTCTTGGCTAGCGGGAACCGTGAGGTTCCTGGCCAAAACGGATAACTGTGCGACTCGTCGTTTAACTTGACGAAACGATCCGCCGGTAAAGTGAGTGCCATTGGGCTAGCGGCCTTCGGCTGATGAATAATTCGATGTCGTTCTGGCGAGCCACACAATTTGTACTTGTTTTCCGAATGACCGTTAACTCCACGCAAGATCCCGAACGAATTTGCTTCACAGTGCGAACAGAGGTCGAGAATGTACAATTCTCTGTTACTGCCAGACCTGCGTCAGTTGCTCGACGAAGACGATTCGCGGGAAATGGCCGAATTCTGTAAGGCGCTCCACCCGGCAGTCACGGCCGAAGTACTCGACGGCCTCGATCCTGTTGAAACGTGGCGGGTGCTGGCAACTTGTGATCCAGAATTGCAGGCTGAGATTTTTCGTTTTTTTAGTCTGCCGTATCAGGTTTCTTTGGTCGAAGTCGTTGGGCGCGAACAGTTATCTCGTCTGGTCGAGGAAATGGCTCCAGACGACCGCGTCGACCTGTTAGAACGAATGGATCCCGATCAGGTCGAAAACCTGTTGCCGCTGGTGGCTCAGGCCGAACGCAGCGACATCCGCAAATTGCTCTCGTACGAAGAAGACAGCGCCGGTTCGATCATGACAACCGAGTACGCGTCGCTTCCCGAGGACATTTCCATCGGTGACGCTCTGGATCGGCTGAGAAAACAAGCTCCCGACCGAGAAACGATTTATTACATCTACATCATCGACGAAGGACGCCGGCTGAGGGGTTTCATTTCATTGCGAGAGTTGATTCTCGCCAAACCCAATGTGGTCCTCTCGGAAGTCATGCACCGCAATGTCATTTCGGTCCGCGTTGATGACGACCAGGAAGACGTTGCTCAGGAACTGGCGCGTTACGACTTCATCGCGATCCCCGTTGTCGACAACCAACATCAACTCGTTGGAATCATCACGCACGACGACGTGCTTGACGTCTTGCAGGAAGAAGCAACCGAGGACGCGCATCGATTGGGTGCGGTTGAGCCATTGGAAGACAGCTATCTGGAATCGTCTTTGCCGACGATCGCCTGGAAGCGGGGCATCTGGTTGGTTTTGTTGCTGGGTGCCGCACTGGGCACGGCGGCTTTGCTGCATCATTTTGAGAGCGTGTCGAACGAATTCAAGTGGATGATTTTGTTTATCCCACTCATCATGGCCAGCGGCGGCAACGCCGGTTCGCAATCGGCAACATTGGTGATCCGCGCGCTGGCCGTCGATGAAATGTCGGTCGGCGACAATTTAAGAATCGCACGTCGCGAGCTGGTCATGGCGGCGATGTTGGGCAGTGGCTTGGCATTGCTCGGATTCGGTTCGGCAATGCTGTTTGTCACTTTGAAGCAAGCGACCGTTGTGTCGGTGACCGTGTTCCTGATTGTGATGATGGGAACCGTCACCGGTGCGCTGTTGCCATTGGGTTTCAAAAAACTTGGCATGGACCCGGCCTTGATGTCGACGCCATTGATTGCCGCGATCGTCGATGTGGCCGGAGTTCTGATTTATTACAACGTCGCGTTGGTGCTGCTCAGTTAGGATCGTCCTCACCTTCATCCATCTCATCGTCAAGCACGTCGCGCGCCGTTTCGATCACTTGGTTACCTCGCATGAAACGGCGCGCCCCGTGTCGAACAGTCAAAATATAGACCAGCGTCCGTGATTCGATCACGGTGAAAAGGATGCGGTGCTGACCCAAAATCGTCTGCCGCACTTCGAATGGACAAAACTCGTCTTCTGGGGCAACGGCACGGCCGACGGGGAAAGAGCTGTAGCGTCTGAATCTTTTCGAACAGACGACGGCGCCAGCGAGTCGCATTTTGTGGCGAGTCGGACTGGATGTATTCGACGATGGCGTCAATGTCGGCGTAGGCGCGTGAGGAAAGTCAATCGTGTACGCCATATTTATCGTCGAGTCGTCGTTTGACTTCTTCTAGCGAAATGGATCGTCCTGTCTTCAGGTCCTGCATCGCCTCATCGATCGCTTGTAGCGAATCTGCGAGTTCCGCATCGCTGCCGACACCCATCATCTCGCGAGGGATTTCTGAGAGTTTGGAAAATTTTCCGTTAGCCGTCGTTTTTCGCTGTCCGCCGACATGGTTTGTGTCGCTTGTCTGGGTGAACACGAATCTTTCCAAACGAAAGGCGATGAGCGATGCGGATACACTACCTGACGCACGATGTTGTGAACTATGAACTGGCATCTCAGATGGCTCCTTCGGGAATTACGATTGTCTGGCGGTCACACCGCGAGCCACTCACGTTTCGAACAGCCGATGCCTTCATTTACGACCTGGACCACATCCCGCAGCAGCTTCGCCGACAGGTCTCGCAAGAACTGATCAACGAACCGCCTGTGGTGCCGGTCGCAGTCCACTCCTACTGCTTACCGATAGCCGAGGCTAAAGCAGTACGCAGCAACGGTGTTCGAGTTTATCGACGATTGGAACCCTCGCTGTTGGAAGGCTTCCTTGTCGATGCTCCCCACATTTCACGCGGGTATTTCGCCATAGATGCGTCAATGAAGTCCGGCGACGACATTGCCGGAAGAGTGCGAGTCCCACGGTCAGGCGGCTACAAATCCATTCCTCTTAATAGAGCAGGGCCGGGAAAGGCCAGCAAACGAGCACGGTCGACTGAACGTGGACGAAGCGCCGGTAAGTAGCATTTCATTTCAACTCATATCTCAACCGTTGATCCGCAAGAACCGGCTGAGTTTGAACGCACAAGGAGAACAATGGCATGGCTTTCTCAATAAACAATCTGGTCGATGATTTGATCATCGAATGCCCGATCACATACAAGCGACTAACGATTACGCCATTGCGGCTCAAGACCGAATCGCATCTGGAATACCAGCTTTTAGACGAAGCCGTCGAAAAAGGCCTTGTCACGGTCGAAGAAGCCTCCGAACAGGGCTCCGTCCCACAAATGAAGGTGACCAACAAGTCGAAACAATTCGTCTTCATCCCCGACGGATCGATGCTGGTCGGCGGCAAACAGAACCGAGTCGTCAACCTGAGCCTGATGCTCAACGCAAAAAGCGAAACGATCATCCCCGTGAGTTGCATCGAAGGCGGCCGGTGGTCGTACGCCTCGAAATTCTTCACTCCCGACGAATTCTGCGACAGCTCGCTCAGAGCCCAAATGTGCGTCGGCACAAGCGCCAGCCTGCAAAAACAGAAACAAGTGTAGGTCAACCAGGCAGAAGTTTGGAATCACGTCGATTCCGTGTTGTGCGGCTCAGGAGCCTCATCACCAACCGGTAATTATCAGGCCATGTACGATTCATGGAGTCATCAAATTGCGGACTACGAAGCGAACATGCCGTGCCCCAACTACGCCGACGGAGTCGCCTTGCAGATTGACGGACAGATCGAAGCGGTTGATTTATTCGACAATCCGCAAACATTTCGTCAGTTGTGGCCCAGGTTGCTCCGCAGCTACAGCGTCGGTGCACTACGTGAAGCGAAGAACGGAAAGCGGAAGCAGGAAGTTGAGGAATTCCTGGCTCGTGCCATGGCATCAGAAGTTGATTCGTTTGAAAGCATCGGCGTTGGGACGACGGCTCGAATCACCGATGGCGAAATCAGTGGAGCGGCGTTGTGCTGCCAGGATCACACGGTGCACTTTTCGCTGTTTGCAACCAGATAGATTGATTTTGGGCATGGTTCAAACAGGGGCTAGGACGTGTTCCAAACTCTTCCCTCACACCGGATCGGGGAAGTTCAAACTTTATTCAAGCGAATGTATATACGCGATCGAATTACTTAGAGAACAGTAAGAGGAGGCTTGACAATGGTGAGAGGGATTGCGGCATTTGTATTGTCGGTTGTGTCTTGTGGATTGTCGTTTGGACAAGAACAGGAGTCTGAAGAGCAGCCTAAAAAGGTAACGGTAGAAGTCAAACAAGAAATCACAATCACGGAGCGCCAGCGTAATAAATTGGCTGATATGGTTGCTGTAGTTGAGGCGATGGCAAATCTAAAACAACATCAGCCTGATTACGGTAAGGATCACGACATACTGAAAGCAAAGACGCTTTCTTTAACGGAGAAAAAGATAGGGGTTATGCTAACTTGGGAACAACTGGTTGAAGCATCGAAAGAGCCACCTGGGATCGGTGATAAGATCGCGGGCTATTTCACATGGCTCAATATCATCAAGATTACTGCCGCCCTAATTCTCGTGGTGGCGTTGTGTTGGTTGTTTCGTTTGTATTTCGCCGGACTGATAATTTCGCTCCCAGCACAAGTATGGGAGCTATTGATCTACTTGGGCTGTGCCTCTTTGATCTACTTCTCTCGATTCGGCGATCTGGCGCAATATGATTACGGATTTGGAATTCTCATCGCATTCCCCGGTTGTGTTGGTCTGTATGGAGCCGCTTGGTTCTCCTATTGGCTACATGGTTCGGAACAAAAGCCGAGTGATCTAGCAATCGAAAGCGTTGACAGCACCTTTTCAAACTCGAATTTCGAATACGGATTTCCTCACGACTTGGTTTGGACGGTTTTGGCCGTTGTCTGGGGTGCAGTAGCAATTTGGTGCGGCAGTTCCGTCATCGGGTTCATCTCCGTGCTGGCGATGATGATGGCTCTAGGCTTCAATGCTGGGTTGTTGCCGGGCGTGATGTATTTTGGTTACGACGAGGACGATGCAATCTATCGCGGCACTCTGGCGGCCTTGGTGTGCTTGGTCATCTACGTGGTATGCACGATAGCCAACGTAACAGACCCATCCTACGCTGTCGTTTTCGCACCAGGATTATCGGTTTTGGGAACCTTCGTTTATTTCCTGGGACTGTTGATTCTTGCGAATAAGCATTACGCCAAAGGCAGCAACTATTTCTTGTTTCAATTTGTGACAATTATTTCTGGTGTTGCCGCGATGTATATTGGGGTTCTTCCGGGAATTTAATGTCCGTGGTGGTTTTCTCGCAGGGAATTGGAGTAGAGAATGTTGGCTTTTTGGAGAGCCAACATGGATGCCTTGAATTTACACTATCGGCAATTGCTATTCT
>CAUZVF010000286.1:0-6697 GCA_963582955.1 Planctomycetota bacterium | reverse complement strand
TCCTCACTGTGTGTCCGTCGGTGAGATCTCGACATCTTTTCTTCTCCTCAAGAGCAGTATACGCTCTTCTCTGAGCGCCCACTATTCCTGGGGAAGTCCAGTACGCTTCGAGCTTCGTCTGAACCGCACGCGAGCTGTCGGGTGGCGCGTGATCAAAGGGCGTGATGAAGAACTCCAGCACCAGCTTGCCGCTTTCGCCATGCTTGAAGTTGTACTTGTACGCCGCATTGGCATAGGGCAGATCTTTAATCCACGGCTGCGAGCCCCACACCATCGCCCAGTCTTTACCTTCGGCGGGAGTGAAGATGTGGTAGTTCTGCGCGTGGATACCGTGAAATAGAAAGTGCGTGGCTAGCTTGTCGCGCAGCTTCTTATTGGGATGCATCTGACGGATCAGCGGTCCGCCCGACAGGTCGCCGTCAACAACGACCTCGAAGATATCGTTGTGCAAATCCTCGCGAGTGAAGTCCCAGTAGTTGTCGCTGGCTTCGTAGAGAAAATAGAGATGGTTCTGTCCCTGCACCCAACCGACCTTCACTTGCACATCCAGGTTTTTCGGGTCGCGCTTGTCATCAATCCCTACTACTGTCTCACGCAACTGATCCATGCCGATCGAGTACGAATCTGGCACGAAAGACCAGTCATTCGATTCACCATCAATCCGCGGGATCCTGTCAGCCGGAAACTGAAAGATTTTGAACTCAACATTCGGCCTTGCGAGGCCAGGAGGGTCGGGAGCAGCTTGTTTACGGACATCGACGTTTGCCGCGACCAGGTCGCTCTGCAATTTGAATCGCGGTTCATCGGCCGCCGTGCCGCATCCGATTGGGTGATTGACGCTGATGCCCATGAAATCCCCCACCTGTTTCCGTCTTGAAAACTCGGACCAAAGCGACGTGATCTCAGCCAGCGCTATTCCCGCCACAAGAATGATGAACGATGTTGAACTAAGGACGACAGCTGAACGACGAACTCTTGCATAGCAAGACATATGCCGCGATACAAAATGATCTGAACTGGGCACGGGATTCTCCGAGCGTGAGGCAATTGGATCGGTATCACTTTACCTCTGAGCATCTTGCGCCGCGAATCAAACTACAAGCGTGGCTCATCAATGGTCCGCTTGCCCATGCTGTCGGAGACCATTCACTGAAACCTGACATCCTGATTTATCTACTGCAATCCGCACGGATGTCTGTGTGCCTTGGCGCGCACGATGACTCGATCTCCAAACCTCACATGATCGCAGAGATGCACCTGAGCGCCACAGCGGACGTATTCGCCGGTGTCTACCCGCCGCGTATGACACAAATTCGCGCCGGTTCACGATTAGGCCCAGACCGGGCCTTGCAATAGTTCGCCAACGATGGAAGCGTCGGTCGTGCGGGCATCGGTCAGCGATTCTTCGAGATTGTTGTGCTTATAGGTCAGACGGGTGTGGTCCAGGCCCATTTGGTGCAGAATTGTGGCTAGCAGGTCAAGGACGCTCATCTTGTCAACCTCAGCGCGGTGACCAAATTCGTCAGTCGCTCCATGAACGTAGCCGTCCTTAAAGCCGCCACCGGCGACTAGCGCAGTGAAGGCGTGCATGTTGTGATCTCGTCCCGTGCCACCCTGCGACGTCGGCAAGCGTCCGAACTCGCCGACCCACACCACTAGCGTCTCGTCCAACAGGCCGCGGCGTTTCAGGTCGCCGATGAGTGCCGCCGAAGGTTGGTCCGTGGCCGTGCAGGTCTCAGGCAGGCGTTTCCGAAGATTGGAATGGTGATCCCAAGGATTGTGAGGCTTGTTCATGATTTGGATAAAGCGAACGCCGGCTTCCACGAGTCGGCGCGCCATCAGGCACTGAGTTCCGTAATCAGCCGTAGAGGGATTGTCCAGGCCGTAGAGCGTCTTGGTTTCGGCGGTTTCCTTCGACAGGTCGAGTGTTTCTTCCGCCGCAAGTTGCATGCGTGCGGCGAGCTCATAGTTGCGAATGCGGGTTTCCAGATCCGATGCATGTGGGTAACGATTGGCATATTTTTGGTTCAGCCGACCGATGAGTTGCAAATCATCCCGGTCGGCTCCAGGCGGCAGCTGCCTTGCCGCGCGCAGATTCAATACCGGTGAACCTTTGGGACGAAACTCCGTACCGCGGTATAGTGCGGGGAGCCAGCCGTTGTCCCACAAAGCAGCTCCAGCCGTGTTATGTCCTTCGATGTCGTGCAACACCACATAGGCCGGCAAGTTTTGATTTTCAGTTCCCAGCGCGTAACTAATCCAAGTGCCGACGGTGGGACGACCGAAGGCGAGCTTGCCAGTGAGAAAAATCAGCGGAGCACCGGCGTGACAAGGGTCGAAGGTGTACATCGAGCGGATGACACACAGGTCGTCGGCGACGGATGCCAGGTGCGGAACCAACTCCGAGAATTCGATACCCGACTCGCCGTGCGGGCGAAACTTGAACGGGCTGGCCATCAGCGGCTCGCGAGGTCGTCCCTGCAGGCTATCGATCCCGACGTCTTTGCCGTGCCTGCGGGTCAGCTCCGGCTTGGGATCGAACAGGTCCATCTGGCTTGGAGCGCCCGACTGAAACAGCATGACGACGCTCTTGGCCTGAGCGGGGAAATGCCCGGTTCTTGGCAACAGGTCAATCCGCCCAGCCGGCTTGCTTTCAGAGCCCGGCGCGGCCAGCAGGCCATCCTGTTCGAGCAGCGACGCCAAGGCCAGTGAGCCGAATCCCAATCCGGAACGTTGCAAGAATAGACGGCGTGAGAACGGTATGTGGTTTCTGTCCATGTTTGCTTCACCTGAGCGTTGTTCCTCTCAGTCGTTTAGGAACGGGGCCAAAATTAAAACGGCATTTGACACGCGGCGAAGCCGCCATCGTAACCCGAAGCGTAAGCGAGGATTGCAGCAGATGACAGCTCATCCTCGCTTACGCTTCGGGTTACGATAAATCCGGGTTTTATTTCGACTTCGTTCCTTAACGGCCGAAGGCGTTGGCGCGTTCGGTACGCCAACGCCTGCGGCTTGCCGTTAAACGAGTTACCGGACACAGCTTACCTACTCAACGTACAAAAACTCGCTCGAATTAAAGAGGACACGACACAAGTGCATCAGCGCCTTTCGACTCACTGCGTCGGCGGACGATCCACTACTTTGGTATCGCTGAGTTTGTTGTTTCAACAGCTCGGTGCTCCATTGGACTTCCTGGGTATCGGGCCGGCGCGACAGGGCGATGCGAAACGCGAGCTCGATTCGCTCGGCTGGCGACTGTCCCGCCTGGTGCCAAACGCGGTTGGCAAATTGCTCCGCCTGCTCCAGCGCCAAGTCATCATTCATCATGCTCAGCGATTGCAGCACCACGGCCGACGCGTTTCGACGACACACGCTTCCGGCGATTACCGGCTGGTCGAACACGCCCAGCACCGTCAAATGATACACGCGGCGCTGGAACAGGTAGACGCTGCGCCGCCACTTCGCGCTCGCCGAAGGCAGTTTTTCCATGTCGAAACTCGCCACCCCGTCCCGACGGTATTTCAACGGCACGGGCGGGCCACCCATGGTCGCGTCGAACTTGCTGGAGGTGACGAGCATGGCATCGCGAATGACCTCCGATTCGAGTCGCCGTAGCCGCGCCCTCCATAGCAGGTGGTTTTCCGGGTCAATGTCCCGCGGATTCGGTTCGGTCGCCGTTTCCACTTCACGGCGTGAGGCTTGCCGGTAAGCGGTGGACATCATGATCGTCTTGATGAGCGGCTTGATGCGCCATTCGTTCTTGACGAACTCGGCCGCCACCCAATCCAGCAATTCCGGATGTGTCGGCGCGTCTCCGGACATGCCGAGATTCTCCGAAGTCGGTGCAATGCCGACTCCGGTGAGATGTTGCCAAATACGATTCACCGCAACGCGGGCAACCAAGGCCGAGGCCGGCGTGTCGCGTTTCGTCAGCCAGCGGGCCAGAGCCGCGCGCCGGCCGCTGCTACCGGGCACCGGTCTCACGAGATTCTCAAAAGCCGTTGGTTCGATAGACAGCACGCCGACGAATCCGGGCCGCACTTGCGGACCGGGAGCTTTGAATTCGCCCCGTTCCAGTAGATGCGAAACCGGTGCAGGGCCGACGTCGTAGACGGCCTGAATCCAGCCATGTGTTTTCACGCGCTGCTTGAGCTCGCCGATTTTCTGATTCAGCTCCGCGATCGCTGCTTTGTCCTGCGCGGTCAGCGCCTGTTCGACTTCCTCACTCTTGACGGATAGCTTGTCGCCAAACTTCAGCACAAGACCACGCTGAATTTCGGTCCGCTTTTCGGCAGGCTTCGCAACGGCGGTCTTCGTGTCGGCGCGGAGCCGTTCTGGGACCGACTTCAGCTTGGTAGCCAACAGTTGGTGTTTGCGGGCTTCCTTCACGGCCGCGATATTTGCTTCCCGCTCGGCGACCTGTTTGTTGATCGCTGCGTTGGCGGCGTCGATTTCCGCCTTCTTCGAGCGTGAGACTGCCGGAATGGCGCGCTGCTTGGGGTTCTTCCAGTTCTCGACGTTAAACGCGGGTGTGATGAGCGAGAGTAGCCGATAATAGTCACGCTGTGGGATTGGCTCGTATTTGTGATCGTGGCAACGCGCACATCGGAGTGTGAGTCCCAGCACGCTCGTTCCGAAGGTCTGCATCGTGTTGTGCAAAAAAGACCACTTGTACGCGATCTCTTTGGCCGACTCGCTGCGGTCTTCGGCGTTCCGCCAGAAGCCCGTGGCGGCAAGTGTCGCGACAATTTCCGGAGTGTATCGCTCGGCCGTTCGCCAATCGACGAGTTCATCGCCGGCAATCTGTTCCGTGAGAAAGCGATCGTAAGGCTTGTCGCTGTTGAAAGCGTCAATCACATAGTCGCGATACCGCCAACGGCCTTCGATAAACCCAAAGATGCCCGTCGTGTCGCCGTCGTAGCTCACAAGGTCCGTGTATCCGACAACATCGAGCCAATGCCGCCCCCATCGCTCTCCGAAGTGAGGCGAGGTCAACAGGCGATCGATAAGCCGCTCGTACGCATTCGGCGCAATGTCGCGGAGATAAGCATCCACCTCCACGGGCGATGGTGGTAACCCGATCAGATCAAAATAGACACGACGCACAAGCCGAGCTGGGTGAGCGTCGGGAGAAAAGGAGAGTCCATGCCTTGCGAGTTCTCTCAGAATGAAAGCGTCGATCGGGCTCCGCAGCGTTTCCGGGAGCGGGTGGTCTCGGCCGGTGATCTCCGGCACTGCCGAGCGTCTTAGCCGACGAAAGGCCCAGAACTCGCGATCCTCATCGTTAACTTCCTGACCGCTTCCCGCTGGCTCCTCACTCGCTTCGACCACATGTCCGGCCAGACAGACCCCTACGCTCACGCAGAGCCAGTGGCCCCAGTTTCGAAATGAGCGAGTGCGCAAAAAGGATAGAACAAACATCAGGCCGTCCTGTGCGGGATGTTGCGAGGGCGAATGTCTTCCAGGAGTTTTGATCCGTCCGCATAGCAAACCTACGCACCATCGTAGCTATTCGTCAAGAAGGTGTGCCGTCCGAGGAACGAGACTTGTTCTACACTTCACTGCAAGCTTCGTCGCGGTCGCGAACGTTTTTCCGAGTCGGGATCACTTAGCACCTTTGGGTTTCGCCCCCGGATACTTCACACGCACGCTGTAGAGCGAGGTGCGAGCCGTGATGAACAGCGTTCGAAAATCGTCGCCGCCAAAGCAAACGTTGGCGGGACCTTCGGGCACGTCGATCTGCTCCAATTCTTTGCCGTCTGCATCGTAGATCTGTACCTTGCCTCCATGCGTTGTGTACAGATTGCCTTTGACGTCAACCGCCATTCCGTCGCTTCCCGCATTAATGTGAAATAACTTCTTGCCAAGCTTTCCGTCCTCGCCAACTTCGTGACATTGGATGCTGGCCGGCAGCTTGTGAAACTTCGGGTCCGGGTGCCGCTTGTGCCCGCCGGTGTCTGCTATGTAGATGCGCGTCTCGTCCGGTGAAAAGACGATGCCGTTCGGCATTGCCAGATATTTGTGAACCACATCAACCTTCCCGGTCTTCGGATCGAGCTTATAGACCCAGTGGCCGGGAATCTCATGCGGTCCGGTCAGTCCCCACGGCGGGTCGGTAAACCACAGCGTTCCGTCCGACCGGACTGCCACGTCGTTTGGCGAATTGAATCGCTTTCCCTCAAACTTGGCCGCCAAAACGGTCGTCTTGCCGTCGGCTTCGATCCGGATCACGTTTCGGGCACCGTGCTGACACGAAATGATCCGCCCCTCCAGATCTAGAATATTCCCGTTGGCATTTTTGCTCTCGCGAAAAACCGACAGACCTTCTTTTTCACTCCATTGCATGAGTTTGCTGCTGGGAATGTCCGAAAAGACGAGCTTCTTCTCCTTCGGCAGCCAAACCGGGCCCTCGGTGAATTTCATACCGCCCGCGAGTTTCTTCACCTTCGCGCCGGATTCCACGAGAGCCCGGCCATCTTCGGCCTGCGCGATGGTTATTGTCAGAATCGTCAGCACGGCAAAGTATGTGGGAATGGTTCGGTTCATTCTGATCTCCGCTGAATATTCGGTTGAGAAACTCGCTTTTTTTTTGGAAATCGCTCGTCAATGCGGCTCTAGGAGGAACTACGTCGGAACCCTTCAGTTCCGTAGACCGATGGTGTATGTTCAAAAAACGCTGAAAAACAAGGACTGTCAG
>CAUZVF010000285.1:0-6698 GCA_963582955.1 Planctomycetota bacterium | reverse complement strand
CCAGAACTTACCGCACGAAGTATCCACTTTTTCTCGATCGCAGCCCAGACCATTTATCTTTCCAGATGCCCTCTTAGAATAATGTCCACGATTCCAGGATTCCTGGCGTCCTTTGTGGATCGATAGTTGCGATGCGAACGAGAGCGTGTCCTGAAAGGGGCGCATGACGGCCGCGCGGAAGAAACGAACAAGTCACCACGCCTTTGAAAGGACCATAAATAATGACACGATTTGCAATCGCATTAACCCTCACGGCTTTACTCGGCTACAGCCTCATTCAGCTGCCGGCGGAACCGGCATTTGAAGCGCGTGACCGCAACTCCCGCAGTACGGATTCGGCAGACTCTCCCCAGCGGCCCGCCGCTGTCGGACACCCCACATTTGTGAGTCCACACGCGTCGCCGATTGCCATCAGTGGTGGCCATGTCTTTGTCGTGAACACGCCGTCCGACACGGTCGATGTAATTAACGCTGAAACTCGAAAGATTCTTGCCTGCGTCAATGTCGGTATCGATCCGGTTGGTATCGCAGTACGACCTGATGGAAAGGAAGTCTGGGTTTCAAATCATGTTTCGGATTCGGTGAGTGTGATTGATAACGACCCGGAGAGTCCAACTTACCTGCAAGTCATCGCCACCATTCAGCAGTTCGATTCGAAAACCAAGGCGACCCGCTTTGATGAACCCGTGGGGATTGCTTTCGCCGGCAATGAAAAAGCTTACGTTGCCCTGTCTTCGGAAAACCAAATTGCCGTCATCAACGTGGCCACGCGCGAAGTGAGTAAAAGACTCACCATCACGGCTCAGGACCCGCGAGCAATCACGGTCCGCGGTGATCGCCTGTACGTTATCCCGTTCGAGTCAAACAACAAGACGCAGCTCTCCGGTGGTGCCGGTGATAAAATCGATGGCGACCTGGTGACTTTCGACGCCTATCAGCACTCAATCCGAGTCAACAACGTTTTGTCGCTGGGACACGTCACAGACATCGTCAAACATCCCAAAGTTCCCGATCGGGACTTGTACGTTTTTGATACCAAGACCGACAAACTCGTCGAAGTCGTCGATACGCTTGGCACCTTGCTGTATGGACTCACGGTTGACTCCAAAGGTCGCGTCTTTGTCGCTCAGACTGACGCGCGCAATGACGCCAACGGCCGTGCCGGAACCAAGAAGCATGGTTTGGCAGAGTTGGAAAATCGCGCCTTTCTGAACCGGATCACAAGAGTCAGTTTCGGGAGTAACCTCTCCCGCGCTTCGCGGGGGAGATCGCCGTCTCAGCGGCGGGAGGGGGTCTTCACGCCTGACGCAGATTCAGACGGACAAGGTCAAGACCCTCTCCCAGGCCTGAGAGCCCGACCTCTCCCGCAAGCGGGAGAGGTGACGGCGCGCAAGACGGTGAAGACGTTCATCGATCTCGAGCCACTGCCGCCAAAACATCCAGAGAAGGGCATGGCACTGGCGACGCCGTTTGCGATTCAAATCAGCGATGACGACTCGACGTTAGTGGTCTCCGCAGCGGGGTCGGACAAACTCTTCACCGTCGATGCAGCCAGCGGCGCGGTGCTGGGACGCATCGCTGTCGGAGCGGTCCCACGGGGGATCGCCCTGAAAAATGGTGAGGGTGGCAAGGCGTCACAGGCCTGGGTGCTCAATGCGGTGGCCAATACCGTCTCTGTGGTCGATGTGTCCAAACCTGCCAGCCCTCAGGTTGTCGGGTTCATTCGCCTCGACGATCCCACGCATCGGCAGGTCAAGCTTGGACGCACATGGTTCAATGACGCCGACACATCCACGACCGGCACGTTTTCCTGTGCGAGCTGTCATCCCGACGGTCACACGGACCAACTGCTCTGGGTCATCAAGACCCCGATCGTCACTGGTGGCAATCAGATCATGCCCCGTTCAACGATGCCGATTCGTGGCCTGCGGGATACGGCCCCCTTTCACTGGGACGGCATCCCCGGTGACCCGTATGGCGGGATCAATTCCGCGAGTATTCGTCGCCACGTTGCACCCAACAGCAGCATCGACGACCCGGCAAGCAGTACGCGACATGTGATCGACGGCGGCCTCGCCACGACAATGCACATGGCGGGGGACAAGACGGTCAACGATGAGGGCAAGGCGGGCGCGTTGTCAGCGGCTGAGCGCGACGATATGGCGACGTTTCTGCTCAGCGTGCCTTATCCACCTGCGCAAAGGCGAGCCTATACCAACGTGGTTTCGAACCAGGCGGAACAAGGGTTCAAGCTTTTTCATATCGACGGTGACCTGGATCCCAGCAAGCTCAGGCCAAACGTCTGCGGAAACTGTCATCGAATGCCGTTTCTGGTGAGTACCAACACGCCCGGAACCGGAATGGACGCGCCCACTTGGCGAGGCGCTTACGACCGCTTTCTGATCCTGCCGCAGGGACGGCTGAATATTATTGAATTCGATTTCTATCGAAGGGTTGCCGAACGTGGCATCCCCGAACGAAGTGTGTGGCAATTCTCGTGGGGTGGTCGCCGCCGCTTCGACCCCGTGTGGGATATGGTGCTGGAAGAGAGCACAGGGTTCTCCGGATCATTTGCCCGCCAGGTGACGCTCAATAATGCGTCAGCTCACGACGACCTGACGGACGACATGTTGAGTGCATTGGAGCTGTCCGCCGGTGAAGGCGCGATCGTGCTCGAAGGCGAAGGCGTGTTGATCGAAGACTCGGCTGCAAAGCCCGTGGCGCTGCAGTTCGACGCCCAATTCAAGGGCGGCGCGTACGTCAGAAAAGATGGTGACCGCGAATCCTTCACCCGCAAAGACCTGGTTTCGCTCGCTTTGGCTGGCAAATTCGTCGGCACGTTCACCGGGCGTCACGGCGCGAAGGCGGATGTCGAACATCCACAACCCGCAATTTGGACGCTGGGTCCGATCGAGCGGCAGCGTGGACGCCAGAGATTTCCAATCCTGTATGACGGAAACAGCAGCATGACGATCAGCGGCCGGCACATTCACGAAGACGCAAACGTGATCGTCGACGGAAGGCGAGTGCCTGGTACCGTGACTCTTGACGACGACGAGAAAGTCGTGGTCAAACTGTCGACTTTGCCATCGGTCGGAATGCATCTATTGCAGATACAGAATCTGGACGGACTATTCAGCAACGACTTTATTTTTCATGTCACAAAGGATGCCGAGGCCGCTGCGGAATTGAAGCGAAGCACGGATCAAGCTCACGTCGACGTCAGAGATGCGTTAGCAAGAGCGATATCGAAGGGCGATCTGGACGAGACCAAAACACTTCTTGGCAGAGCAGCACGACGGATCAACGAGAGACAACCGCAAGGCGGATCAACTCCGCTCAGCACCGCAGCGCTTCATGGACGTCTCGACATCGTCAAGTATCTAATCCAGCGCGGTGCGAAGGTCGGGGCCACCAACAACGACGGCAACACGCCGCTCCATGTCGCGGCATTCCTGTGTCGTGCGGGAATTGTGCAGTTGCTTTTGGACAAGGGCGGCTCTACCCTCACAAAAAACAGACGTGGAGAAACGCCGATTGACGTGGTTTCATCGGCTTGGAGTAAGCAACTGGCGGACTTCTACACCGGCATTGGTAACGCTGTTAGCCTCAAGCTGGACCTGAAACGCATCGAACGGGAACGTCCTCAGATCGCCAAGTTACTTCGGGATAATATCGCGAAGTCAGATCAAGGGGACAAAGAAAAGAGGACTGACAAATAGGACACGGCTCACGGATTCGCCAACTGCCGGATTGCATTGCTACTTCCCGATCGCGCGCGATCAACTCAGAGAATTCAGTTAGGGCTCCGTCTTCCTTTACGATTTCAGTTGCGCACGCGAGGCGTGTTCACTCTAGACGGTTAATCCATTCCTAAGAGGCAGCCCTCGACGGCTCAATGTGTCGAAACGGGCATAAGAATGGTAGATTGTAACCTCAACAAGAAGTGTTGCCGGCAGTGTTGAGAATCTTTCTCACGACGTTGCTCCTGCAAACCGCCCCGCCTCCATTATTCGCCCAATCTCTTTTCCCAAACCGTTTCGTACAGAGTGCAGCATGAAACGCAAATCCTCAAGACTCGTTTTCGTTTTCATAATTCACATTGTTTTCTCCGCCAATTGTGCCGGCGTCGTAAATGCTGCCGACACAGAGATCGATTTTAACCGCGACGTTCGCTCAATCCTGTCAAACAAATGTTTTAAGTGTCACGGACCTGACGAAAACGAACGGCAGTCCGGATTACGGTTGGATGAGCGAATCGGCGCGACCACAAAACTCGAATCCGACAACATCGCGATCGTCCCTGGCAAGTTGGCGGAAAGTGAGTTGATTACGCGAATTACTGACAGCGACCCCGACACGCGCATGCCTCCAGCCGATTCAGGTAAGAATCTGTCGGCACGTGAGATCAAAACGCTCACCGACTGGGTTCGGCAAGGAGCGCCGTATGCGGAGCATTGGTCTTACGTGAAACCAACTCGCCCAGCAGTCCCGAAAGTGGCACGCAATGCGGGCGATTCAACATGGCCGCGGAATGCGATCGATTCATTCTTACTTCGTCGTCTGCACGCGGAAGGATTATCTCCGTCGCCTGAAGCCGACCGATATGCTTTAGTTCGCCGCGTGTCACTCGATCTGACCGGTCTGCCGCCGGCTTGGCAAGAAGTCCAGCAGTTCGTCAACGATTCCGATCCCAAAGCCTTCGAAAAATTGGTCGATCGGCTGCTCGAAAAGCAATCCTACGGAGAACATTGGGCGCGCATGTGGCTCGATTTGGCACGCTATGCGGATTCCGCCGGCTACGCCGATGATCCTCCGCGAGTCATCTGGGCGTTCCGTGATTATGTCATTCGCTCGTTGAATGCCAACAAGCCGTTCGATCAATTCACGATCGAGCAAATTGCTGGTGACCTGTTGCCAAATCCGACTGACGAACAACTCGTCGCGACGGCTTTCCATCGCAACACGCTGACGAACAACGAAGGCGGAACGAACGACGAAGAGTTCCGCAACGTGGCGATTGTTGACCGAGTCAACACGACAATGGCCGTGTGGATGGGGACAACGATTGACTGTGCACAATGTCATAATCACAAGTTCGATCCGATCTCACAGGAGGAATTCTTTCGGCTATTCGCCATCCTGAACAACACGCAAGACGCCGACAAACGCGACGAGAGTCCGCGGATCGAATTATGGTCGGACGAACAGGAGCAGCAAAAGACGAAGTGGAAGGCCGAGATCGCTGAGCTGGAAAATACACTGGTCACGGCGACGCCGAAACTCTTGGCCGCGCAAACAATGTGGGAGCAGCAATTCACCGCCGAGCCAAAATGGCAAACTTTGCAACCGAGCCAAGTGCAATTGAAATCGGCTGGCGCGGCATCGATCAACGACGATGGTTCGGTATTCGTCAAACAGGCACGTAAAACGGATGTCTATACCGTCACGACTCAGCCGGCTGCCGGCACGGGCAAGTTGACCGCGATTCGTTTGGAAACGATTCCGCACGATTCGCTGCCAAAGAAAGGCGCCGGTCATTCCGGCGGCAACTTTGTCGTGACACGAGTGCTCGCGTCGGTTGTCCCGCCCGTAAACAGCCAACTCAATGGCCGCTACGTGCGGATCGAAAACACCGGCAAAGCACGGATCCTTTCGCTGGCCGAAGTACAAATTCTCAGTGGCGGCGACAACATCGCCGGCAAGGGCGAAACCAAACAGAGCAGCACGGCGCACGAAGGGCCGGCAAAACTTGCCATCGACGGGAACACCAATGGAGACTACGCCAAAAAGTCGACGACGCATACGAATACCGAGGACAATCCCTGGTGGGAGATCGATCTCAAGGCACTGCTGCCGATCGACCAAATCGTCGTGTGGAACCGCACTGACAACAATCTGCACACACGACTGAAGGACTTTCGAATCACCGTGCTCGATGAGAACAGAAAGCCGGTTTGGGAACAGAAGATTGTGAAGCCGCCAAAACCCAATGGTGAGTATTCCTTGACTGGCGTCCGTGAAATCCAATTCGCCGCGGCCTTTGCTGATTTTTCACAAAACGGTTTCGCCGCTGAGCGAGTGTTGGACATTAAAAAACCGAACGAGAGCGGATGGGCCGTCGGAGCACAAACAACAAAGCCGCACGCGCTGACGTTGATCCTAAAAACACCGGCCAACGTACCGGACGGCTCGAAGGTAACCGTCACGATCGAGCAACTCTCGAAATACGAAAAACATGTACTTGGAAACTTCCGGATCGGAACCACCACCGACGCCGGTGTCGCTGAGTATGCGAAGACACCGTCAACGATGCTGGCAATCATCAAGACCGCGGCCGAAAATCGATCTTCGGAACAGCAGGCTCATTTGACGAATTACTTCCTCGGCATTACTCCGGACCTGAAATCGCAGCGTGAACGGCTCGCCCGCGTGCAGAAGCAATTGACCGGCATCAAGCCCTACACGACCGTACCAATCCTGCGAGCAATGGCGGAAAAGACACGCCGTAAAACGCTGATCCAACATCGCGGTAATTTCCTCGATACTGGCAAGGAAGTTACCGAAGGCGTCCCGTCGGCCTTTCACGCGATACCCGCCGGCCAACCAGCGAACCGATTGACTCTGGCGCGATGGCTGGTCGACAAAGAAAACCCGCTGACGGCCCGCGTCATCGTCAACCGGTACTGGGAGAAGAT
>CAUZVF010000284.1:0-6698 GCA_963582955.1 Planctomycetota bacterium | reverse complement strand
GATCCGCAAACCAGAACCGGACGGCATTGCCGAGTGGCCGTATTGGTATGGAGATTCTGGAAACAATCCGAACTCAAACGACGCATTGATCGGGGATTCGCATTTGGTCCAATGGCTGGGCCTGCCGTATTACACAACTTGCGAGATCATCAGCGTCGTTGCCGGCGGCCGAGTCTTCAATATCTTGGGCGGAAACGTTGCGTTTCCGTTTTCGAAGATTTCACCGAACGAAGTTGTCGTTCGCAACATCTATAACGGGACCGTTCTGTGGAAGGCAGAACTGCCGGAGAATTTCTACGCGCTGCGTTCCGCCTTTGCCGCGACAAAGGATACGTTTTACTTGCTGGGTGGCAACAAGTGTTTGTTGTACGACGCCGCGACGGGGGAACTGAAAGAAACCATTAAGATCGGCAACCCTGATGAAATGTTGCAATGGATGGCGTTGGACGGAAACATGCTCGTCGCGCTGGCCGGACCCAAAGTTCATTATGCTCCGAATGGAAAGACGTACGCCAATCCCAAAGACGTTGACCAAAAACAGAGTCCGTGGGTCTTCGGGCATCGGTTCTATGGTTATGATCTGAACAAGCAAACAACCGTTTGGCAGCACGAAGAAAAAGTTCCGATCGACGCGTTGGCCACGGGACTGAGCAATGGCAAGCTGTTTTATTACGCACACGGCAGCCACTTAACCAGTTTGAATGCGGCGTCCGGCGACCAACTTTGGACCAACCGCGACGAAAAGTTGTTTGGCGAGACGTACAAAACGACCAAACTGAGTTTCGGTGAGACTCGTTCGGGTTTCTGCAACATGCTCTGCAACGAGGATTACGTGTTCCTCGACCCGGCGACGAAACGCATGCTGTCGGCCTTCGACGCCAAAACCGGAAAACTGTTGTGGACGGAATCCCGCGGCCGCTCGCGTTTCACCTGCAAAATGCTGTTCGCCGGCGGCAAGCTCTTGACGAATAACGTCGCCGCCGGCAAAGGCGTCATCGAGTTGGATCCGCGGACCGGCCAAAAAGGAGAAAGAAGAGCGAGTGCCGCCGCGTGCACACGAATCACCGGTTGCAACGGAACGATCTTTACACGCAATTCGTTCAACACGCGCGCGACTTGCGTCGAAGGAGTCATCCCGGCGTCCGGCATGTTGTACATGTCGGCTTACGCCTGCGGCTGCAATTATCAGTTACTCGGCTATCAAGCATTGGCATCGGGAAAACCAGATCTTGTCGAATCGGCCAAGTCCGCCAAGGACCGGCTGCAAGTGGTTCGCCCGGACCTCATTGATTCCACCGGCCCGTCAGCTCAACCGAATGATTGGCCTAATTATCGGGCGAACAGCGACCACTCGTCGGCAACGCCCGTTTCGATTGGCAAGAGCATTACGAAACAATGGCGTTCGGTACCTAAACAAACGAATGTTCCAACTCCACCAATCGTTGTTGGCAATCGAGTCTACGTCGGTGGCAGTGACGGAATCGTTCGTTGTGTCGATTCCACAACGGGCGTCGAAGTTTGGCAATCCGTGACCGGCGGACCGGTCACGGCCGCGCCGACGTATTGGAAGCGAAGTCTCTTCGTCGGCTCGGGCGACGGGTTGGTTTATCGTCTCGACGCAAAAACGGGCGAGTGCATTTGGAAGTTCCGAGTCGCCGGGCGGCAGCGGCTCATTCGAGTGTACGGTTCGTTGAGTTCCACTTGGCCGGTACATTCCGGCGTTCTGATTCATAACGGAACTGCATTCGCGGCTGCAGGCATCACCAATCTGAATGGAACTGCCGTTGTCGCACTTAATGCCAAATCCGGCGCGTTGAAGTGGGACAACCTGACTTGCGGAAAAATGCACAACGTCTCGGCTCAGGGCACTTTGATCGGCCTGGGAGATCAGATTCTCCTGACTGGCGGACGTTCCGCATCGGTTGTCTCTTTCAATGCAACAACAGGGGAATTCGTTCGTCGATTCGCGGCCGGTGTCCGCGGATACGAAATCGGATTACTCGGCGGCAAGACGTTGGTGTTTGGTGGACGGCCGCTGTTTTCTCCGCAACGGCTACCGCAAGCGAGCGGAAAATCCGATTCGATACGCCTGATCGATCTTGCCAAGGGCAGTCGGGCCGTGCCGCTCGGCCGCCGTAACAGTCTGTTTCCTGTCTGGGACCAAGATGTCTTCGTCCACAGCCAAATGGCATTCAACGGCTTGGTCGCCCGTTCTCGAAAGATCGACGCCAAGTCGCAAACGATTCCCAAGCAGCCAAAAGAATCCGAAAAACACTGGGGCCCCATCACCGGCCAGTTCCTCGCAACCGCCGTTGCCAAGAATGTTGTCGTTGCAACACAACAGCTACCTGGAAAGGAGCCTTCTTATCGACTGGCGGCCTATACAAAACAGGACGGCAAGCTCGTTTGGCAGCAAGACTTGGCCAGCAAACCCAAACTAGACGGCATCGCGATTGACCGAACCGGCAACATCATCGTGGCCTTTGATGACGGTACGATCGAAGCCTACTAATGGCAGAATCATGGGGGCAGAATGAGAAACCGAAATTGAACCGGTTACATTGGTTTCTATTTTTCTGCCCCAATTTTTCTGCCAATGTCTCACAACCACAGCGAAAGAAACTCTCATGCAAAGTAAGCGGCCGCTATCCAATTTTGGAATGGCGCAATTCACAGTCATGATCGTCGCGACTTTGTCATTGATCAACAACATTGTTCTCGAAACTGAAGCTCATGCGGCAAAGCCGATTTCTCGAATCCTGTTTGGCTCATGCATCAAACAAGACAAACCAATGCCGATTCTCGAGACGATCGTCGCCCATCAGCCCGAGCTGTTCATTTTCCTCGGTGACAACATCTATGCCGACACGACTGACATGGACGTCATGCGAGCGAAGTACGCAAAACTGAAGTCGGATCGGCGCTTCGCACGACTGATGAAACAGTGCCCGATTCTGGCGACGTGGGACGACCACGATTATGGAGTTAACGACGGCGGTGCCGAGTATCCGCGGCGGGATGCATCGCAGCGTATCTTCGTTGATTTTTGGAATGATCCGAAGGACTCGCCGCGACGGCGACGGCCCGGAGTTTATGACGCGAAGGTGTTTGGTCCGGCAGGCAAACGCTTACAGGTGATCCTGCTCGACACACGCTACTTTCGTGGCCCGCTGAAGAAGGGCGCGCGTCGTGTCGGCGGCCCGTACCTTCCAACGGAAGATAAGACGGTCACGATGCTCGGCGAAGCACAGTGGAAGTGGCTCGAAGAACAATTACGCGTTCCCGCTGAACTGAGAATCATTGCGTCGAGCATTCAATTCGTCTCGGAATCGAGCGGGCAAGAAACGTGGTCGAACATTCCACACGAACGCACACGGTTCTTGGATTTGATCCGCACGACGAAGGCCAGCGGCGTGCTGATCATTAGCGGAGACCGCCACTGGGCCGAGCTGTCGGTTTCGACGGAGCGAACGCCGTATCCGATTTACGATTTGACTTCCAGCAGCTTGAACCAGATCCACCCGCGGGGAATACCAACAAAAAACAAGTTTCGCGATCTGCAAAAAACAGTTCATCGTGAAAATTTTGGCGTGATGACGATCGATTGGAATCAACGAGATCCAAAGATTAGGCTTCAGGTCATCGACGTCGATGAAAAGTCGCAAATTGAAAAGCATCTGAGTTTGAGTGAATTGCGTTGAAATAAACGGAGAGAGCGCTATGAATTTTAACAGCTCGACAAGGGATTCCGTATGTCGCACGATTGCTCCGAAAACGATCTCGTTTAACGCCCAGCCGGAGGCGCCGGCACGAATGACGAACTGCCGGCGCCTCCGGCTGGGCGTTAAACAAGGTCAACTCTTCATCAAACCGGGTGCCGCAGCAAGCGGCATGGTGACTCGCAAGAATTCCATTTTCTCCCGTTCGACAAATTTGCATTTCGTGTTGATCGCATTGACGGCTTTCCTTGTCGCATGCGTCTTTCCTGTTGCCGCTGCCGAAGACGAGCGACCAATCTGTCGGATCGCGGCAGTCTCCAACTTGTATCTGACATCGCTTTCTAAAGAAGAATTGGGGCCAAAGCGGAGTTTTCTGGCCAGCACCGCAACCGCAGGAATCGAACGTACGATCGAAACCGTCAACGCCCTGAAGACCGATGCGTTTGTGGTTCTGGGTTCGCTGACGTGGACGGGATTGGACGCTGATTTTGCACTGGCGAAGATGTATCTCGACAAAATCAAAGCTCCGTTGTATGTCGTGCCGGGTCCGAACGATTTGAAAGAAAATGCAGGCGAGCAATTCGCAAAACTCTTCTCAAAGTCAAACGTGGCACGACGGACCGTCAATCTTCAGGGCGTTCATCTACAGTTTGCGATGCGTACTTATCCGCGGACCGGAAAGTCGGAATCTGAATTGCTCGATTCGCTGGCCGACGGACTCGGCAAGGCAAGAGATGCGAAAGCGGTGCTGTTGTTCGGCGGGCCGGATTATCCGGCGATCAAAGACCAGAAATCGGCCACGCCACAACAAAAGAAGTATTGGAAAACAATTCACGACCATCGAGTCGCTGTACGGCTTATTAACGGGCACGCGCATGTCGTGAGCTATAACGACAGCCTGCCGGTCTGGACAGTTCCGTCGTCGGGTTGGAGCTACTCGCCCAAATTTGCCGTTGCATTGATCACCGTCTATTCGAAACGGATCGAATTGTCGTTGATCCGTGATGAGTTTCAGCCGGTGCAGACGCTAACCGTTCCCAATCCCATCGCCGCCGATCGAATGGTCACGGCCGATGCCGATCCGTTCAAGATTCCAACCTACAGTCAAGATCTCAAACAGAAACCGGAATTGACTTTCGTGCAACTTTCGGATTCTCAATTTGACGACGGATCGTTGCCGCGATACGGAGCACGCTATGCGTCTGACGAGCAAATGAATGAACTCGCCGTCACGCAGGTCAATCGATTGAATCCGCCGATGGTCTTCATGACGGGCGATCTGACGAATAAGAACACACATACTGAGTGGAAGACGTTTCAGCGAATCTACGGGAAGTTGAAGGCACCGTTGTACGCCATGCCCGGCAATCACGACACGTTATACGACCGCGAGAAGATGGATAAGAAGACGCTTGGCGATCTGTTGGACACCGGCAAGAAGAACTGGCAGCTCGCCGACGAATTGGCCGGGAAGAAAACGGCGGACCGCACAGCGCTCTATCAGCACTTCATCGGTCGCAAGCCGTACTATTCCGTCGAAAAGAACGGCTGTGTGTTTCTGTGCCTCAACACCGGCGTTGCATCGGTCGACGCCGAGCAAATGAAGTGGCTGCGCGGCGAGCTGGAACGCACGAAATCAGCCAAGCACGTATTTGTCCTGGGCCACTATCCCGTGCTACCAGCCTTCGGTGGAAACGTTCAAGGCCCCGAAGCTCAAGAAATCCTCGTGCTGTTGCGGAAATACAGAGTCACCGCGTATCTTTCCGGCCACCGGCATCGCTATGACTATCGCATGCACGACGGCGTCATGCACATGCTTTGCGACTGCCTATGCTGGGGTGAATACCGCTCTTACCAGATCTATCACGTCTTCGACGACCGCATCATCGCCTGCTGGAAACCTATTTTTCGCGCCGACGGGAACCGCCCATTGTACGAACGCGTCGAGTTCCCCGAACCACGATATCGGTCAAAGTGATCGAGCAAGAGTGCCGAGTTCCAGCCATCGCCGCTCTCGAAAGAACTTCTCATCCGACGTTGAGTCGAGTACGTTGTAATTCGACGTCAACATATTTTGATGCGATTGTGATCTTCAATCGGCAGTACACTTCATTTCCGCGTTCGAGGAGTAAGTGCCATGTCTCGTATCCGTGCCATTTGGCTGCTGCTGTTCACGTCTGCGTTCTGCACGGGGGTGTTCGATTTCAAGGCGTTTGATGACGGCGTGGGAGGAAGCGCGGCTAACGCTGCTGAACTTACACTCGATTTCCCAAATGCGGGGCCGAAGCCGATTGTCAATATCCTTCCTTGGTTTCGTTTTGAGCAGAATGTGGGACACGTTCATTACGGTTGGAAGTTATCACTCAGGCACCCGCCATCCGGCGATCATGATTTTGACGCTTTGAAGAGTGTTCCAAAACTGACTTCTGATCCGTTGGAATTGGATGGTCCGTTGGTTGCGGCGCTTGGATTAGAGCAAGTGGCCCGGATGCAGAATGTCGAGTCACTGCAATTTTCCAAGCAGGCACCGATCACGGATGCCGGGCTCAAGACGTTGCAGAAGTTGCCGAGGCTGCGGCAACTTTCAATTTATGGCAGATCCGTGACCAACGATGGACTACAACATCTGGCCGTTCACAAGCAAATGGAATTACTCCTGATTTCGCAAACGCGCATTAACGGAGCCGGGCTGGTTCATTTGAAGAACTTTCCAGAATTGAAGGACTTGGTTCTGTCAAATGTCAGAATGGATCGAACCCCTGGATTGCAGCATTTGTCGACGTTAAAGAAACTGCGGATTCTTTATTTGGCGGGTAATCGTACACATCTCACAGAACTGCGACATTTGACAGAGCTAACAAGTTTGCGAAAGCTCCATCTTCAAGAAAACATCGATGATGCTCAATTTGACATCTTTCCAAAATTGGTGCATCTACGGTCGTTAACGGTCAGCAGCCGAGTCTTGTCGCCGAAAGCGAT
>CAUZVF010000283.1:0-6701 GCA_963582955.1 Planctomycetota bacterium | reverse complement strand
TCACGCAACTTCGTGAGTTCTTCGATCACGTCGGCCGGGACGAGATCAGGACGAGTGCTGATGACCTGTCCGAATTTGACGAATGTTGCCCCCAGGCTCTCCAACAGTTTTCGGATACGCTCACCGCGCGTTCGCGGAGACACCGGCTCGGCCGCGCCGCGGAAAATGATACGCTTGCCCCATTGAAGGTATTGGCGCAGGTGCAGCCGCTCGACGACGTCACCGAATCCGTGGTTTAGCAGGACCGTCAAGATTTCACGAGTCCGCCCCAGATTTCGCAGGAATCGTAGAGGGTGAGATTCCAACCTGCGTTCCCCCTGATGGTGATGAAACACGATCGAGTTGCCGACGATGGGCGTACAATCGCCTTTGACTACTCTACGCGGTTCGAGCACGCTCGTCAGCAGCCAGCATGGAAAACTCAAGCCATCTGCCGAAAACGTGTATGCATCGCCGAGTTTTTGACGGAGGTTGCTATCAAGTGAAGACAACCGAGAAAATCGCGTTGCCACAGATTCACGCTTTGGGCATTAGCGGGATTTCATAGTCCAAACACCCGCACAGCTTGGACGCACCTTAGGAATAGTCCCGAATTAACTTCCTTGTTTAACGGCAAGCCGAAGGCGTCCTCGTTTCGAATACCAGCGTGCAACCAAAACACCGACGCCTTCGGCTTGCCGTTAAACGAGCCAACAGAAATCGGGAAGTTGTTTCGGGACAGTTCCTTACAAACAAACTCGCCTGCTCAACAGTACGCTACAACGATCGTGATTCAGCCGATCTACATCATCGAGAAATAGTTCTCGACGGCAAAATCGAAGCCCTCGTTCGACATTTCCGGCGTCAGACAGCGGTAAGAGCAGTAATTCTTAATTTGAAGCAATAGGTCGCGTGGCTGGCATGACCGAAACGGACGATTCACCGCCCGGTAGTGCGTCTCGATCAAATAGTCGACGCTATCCGATCTATATTCAAAACCGGCAATGGACGCCATCACCTTGAACAACTCACGAAATTCATCTTCCGATGGATCGGGGATTTCGATCTTGTACGGGATGCGCCGTAGAAAGGCGCCGTCTACCAAGTCTTTCGGTTCCAGATTCGTCGAGAAAATGATTAACTGATCAAAAGGAACTTGTACTTTCTTGCCGCTGGGAAGATTCAAGAAGTCGTATCGCTTTTCGAGGGGAACGATCCAACGATTCAACAACTCATCGACCGGCATTTTTTGACGTCCAAAATCGTCGATGACCAGTGTCCCACTGTTGCTCTTCATCTGCAGCGGTGACTCGCAGATTTTTGTTTGACGGTTCTGAGTGATCTCGAGTTCATTCATCGTTAGCTCACCACCAGCGATGACGGTCGGACGTACGACGCAAACCCAACGCGGATCGACTCCGGACAAGTCGAAGAGGCCGTCTTTGTTGTCATCGTGCTCGACAATTTCGTGGACACTGGGGTCGTACAGCCGCACGATGTCGCCATCGAAACCCAAAGCTTTGGGAATCCAAATCGCCGATCCAAAACATTTCGTGACACGTTCGGCGATGCTGGTTTTTCCATTTCCAGGAGGGCCGAACAGGAACATTCCACGTCCTGAATTGATCGCGGGACCCAACCGGTTCATCATCTTTTTGTTGATAATCAGGTCGGAAAACGCATTCAACAAATCTTCTTCCGTCGCGAGTTGGTCCGTGATGCTCTGTGCATGCACGGACTTCACATAATCGTGCAGGCTGACCGGTGCGGCACCGAAATAGGTACATTCCTTGGCGTAATTGCGAGCCCGCTCGCGCCCCGAATCCGTGATCGCGAATTCGTAATCCCCCATCGCGGCTGCTCCCTTAAGTGCGATGAGTTGTTCACGCTTTAGCTGCTTCAGAATCGGCTCGACAATTCCAAACGGCAAACTGATTTGCAGACAGACTTGGCGCCCGTGTGCCGAGCCTTTGGCGAGAAGGAACTTCAGAATCAACCGTTCCACCTCTTCAAACGTCAGCCGAGTTTCTTCCAAAGTATCTGGGATCGCTGGCCGAAATACCTCGCCAGGCTCGATCGGATTCTCGCCCAATAGTGTGTTGACGCGTTTGAACAAGTCCGTCAAGCGGGAATTGCCGGCAACCGGGTCTGGGGCGCCGCCCTTCTTGTCGGATTGTTTCGACTCGCCGTTTGCGGCACGGTCGGACCTGGATTCCGGCGGTTCGGCAACTGCCAGGGCAGACGCAGGATGTGACTTGTTATTGAGATCAGCCGCGGATGATTCGGCCTTCAACTGGGCAAGTAGTTCCGTCGGCGAGAGTTTTTCACGATCGATATCCATATTGGTTTTCTTTAACGTACTGATGTGTTGGACAATTTGAGGATGACGGCGCATCGTGCATGCCGCACAATGTCTTGAAAGTTAGGTCACACTCAACATCCGGTCAAACAGCCGATTGGCTGGGACGGCAATCGCGTCGAAATTGATGCGTGGGGGATTCGCCTCACAAGGATTTCGGCGGCGGCGAATTCGGAATGAACCGGTTATCGGGAATTTACCAGTGTGCCACCGGGCCAGCAGGCACGGGGATATGCAATTCGGGCAAGACACCCGTCTTGCTGCCCTGCGCGGGACCCTCTTCCGCGATTGACAGCAGGACCGCGTCGAATTCTTCGCGGGTTTCCGCCAACTGAAATTGGTTACGCAGCCATGCTCGAATACGCATGGCTTTCAGGTACCAATGGCCCATTCGTCGAAATGAAATGATCGCATGCTTGGTTCCGCGCCGTTCTTCCAAATACGAGAATTGCCGGACCAACAATTCCAATCGGTCTTGGAAGTTGCCCGGCGGATCATATTCGCCGGTCTGTTCCCACTGAAGAAGTTGTCGAAAAATCCAGGGATTCGCCAACGCGCCGCGTCCGATCGAAATGGCATGACATCCCGTTTCCTCCAGCATGCGCGCGGCATCGGGGATGGATCGGATATCGCCATTGCCGACCACGGGTATGTTTTCGACCGCGTCGACGACTTGACGGATGCCCTGCCGGTCGACCGAGCCTTTGAAACCTTGGGCGCGCGTTCGGCCGTGAATCGCGATTGCGGCAACGCCAACCTGCTCGAACTCGCGGGCGAATCTCGGAGCCGTGATCTGAGTGCTGTCCCAACCCAGTCTCATTTTGACACTCACTGGAATTCGAACAGCATCGACAACGCCTTTGACGAGCGCAACCGTCTGATCGATCCGGCACATCATGCTGGCTCCCCCTCCTTGTTTGGTGATTCGTTCGACTGGACAGCCCATGTTGATATCGACGGAATCCACACCGCGGTCCGCCAACATCCGTGCGGCGTCGCGCATTCGGGCTGCGTCGTTGCCGAATATCTGAACGGCAAATGGTTCTTCTTCAGGGCAAGTTGCGATCAGTTCGAGCGACCTTCGGTTTCCGGCCAGCAATCCGCGGACATTGACCAAATCCGTCGTTGTCAAACCCACTCCACCAAGTTCGTGAATGATGCGGCGAAACGGCAGATTGGTATATCGCGCAAGTGGCGATAGCAAAAACCGCGACCGAAGTTTTAGATTCCCGTAAAAGACGGGCGGCATCATCGGCGGTTTCGGATGCCTCATTCTCTTCCAATGCTCCACCGCAGATAGGTCTCGATGAATTCGTCAATTCCGCCATCGAGCACCGGCATGGGGTTGCCCACCTTTAGGTTGGTGCGTGTGTCTTTGACATATTGGTCGGGATGCAAAACATAATTACGGACAGTTTGACCGCCAAACCCGATTTTCGATTTCTCACCGCGCTTCGCAGCCAATTCCGCATCGCGTTTGTCTTGTTCAATCTGATAGAGCTTCGCTTGCAACATTTTACGCGCCGTGGCGCGATTCTTGTGCTGGCTCCGTTCGTTCTGGCATTGAGTGACTTCACCCGACGGCAAATGCGTCAGCCGGATTGCGGAATCAGTCTTGTTGACATGCTGGCCGCCGGCGCCGCTGGCGCGATAGGTGTCTTCGCGGACGTCTTTGTCCCAATCGATCGCGATCTCGATCTCGTCGCCGATTTCCGGCACGACATCGACCGCGGCAAACGACGTGTGCCGCCGGCCGGCCGAATCGAAGGGACTGATCCGGATCAACCGGTGATTGCCGGTTTCGCCGCGCAGCTTTCCGTAAACATAATCGCCGCGAATGGCAATCGTCACATTGCGGATCCCGGCTTCTTCCGCAGCCGACAAATCCAACTGTTCGACTTTGAACCGATGCCGCTCGGCCCAACGCAAATACATCCGCATCAGCATTTCAGACCAGTCGGATGAATCAGTTCCGCCTTCGCCGGATTGAATACTGACAAACGCTCCGCAAGCGTCTTCGGGACTGGACATCATCGCTTGCAATTCAACGTCTGCGAGCTTCCCTTGCAACGATCGGACCGTGCCTTTCAGCTCGTTGATGCTGTCGTCCGATTCATCCTCTTCGGCGAATTCGATCAATAACTTAATATCGTCCGCGCCGGACACGAGTTCGCTGAGCGGTTTGATCGTGAGATTCAGCTGGCTCAATTCCGCCATCAACTCACGGGCTTTTTCCTGGTTGTCCCAAAACCCCTGTTCGCTTTGCAGCTTGTTGATTTCGTCCCAACGTTTTTGCTTTCCCGTCAAGTCAAAGAGAGTCTCGCAGATGGAGAATGCGATTGAGCAAATCGTGGCAAGTTGCTGTCAGTTCCGAATCCATTGATGATGTCCTTGCTTTTCCTTCGTGGGGTCGCTGTGTCCGTCGGCTTACCGTTCAACCAAATCCGTTCAACCAACCGCGGATCCGGCTACTCACAAATTCTCGATTGAACGAAATTACCGTTAAGCGACGAAATCACTTTCACGTACTTTTAGTATTCTGGTGTAACCCGATCCCCGAATAATAGAAACCGAGCTTTCGCATTTTCTCTGGTTCGAACAAATTTCTTCCGTCAAAAATCACGGGCTGTTTCAGCTTTTGCTTCATATAATCAAAGTCGGGAATCCGGAATTCGTTCCATTCCGTGACAATTGCCAATGCGTCGGCATTTTCCAACGCATCGTAATGATGCTCACAGTATGTCAACTTATCACCATAGATCTCCCTGACATTCTCATGCGCCACGGGATCGTGAACACGAATCGACGCACCGGCATCCAGCAACTGATCGATTAAAACGAGAGACGGAGCTTCACGAATGTCGTCGGTCCGCGGTTTGAAAGCAAGACCCCAAACGGCAATCACAAGTTCGCCGAGTTGCCCGTCAAAATGCCGGCTGATCTTGTCAAACAACACAGTCTTCTGCGCCTGATTCACGTCATCGACTGATGACAAAATCTGAGTCCGCAAGCCCTTCGATTCCGCGACGGCCTTCAAGGCACGCACGTCCTTGGGGAAGCACGAACCACCGTAACCAACTCCCGGAAACAAGAACGAGAAACCAATTCGCCGGTCGTGCCCGATGCCGCGGCGAATGTCGTTGATATCGGCACCGACTCGCTCGCAAAGATTGGCCATCTCGTTGATGAAACTAATTTTTGTGGCCAACATGCAATTGGCAACATACTTCGTCATTTCCGCGCTCTCGAGCCCCATCGCAAGAAACGGGTGCTCGGTCCGCAGAAATGGCCTGTAGAGTTCATTCAGTGTCTCGGCGACTTCCGCCCGCTCGACACCGACAACAACTCGATCGGGTTTCGTGAAATCATCGATCGCAGCGCCTTCTTTCAGGAATTCCGGGTTGGAAGCGACATCGACATCGCGGCCCGTTAATTCCTTGAGTTTCACGGCCAGGCGACGGTTTGTTCCAACCGGAACAGTGCTCTTGATGACGACGACCGTTTGTTCATCCAATTGCGGAGCCAGTGTGTCGGCAACTGCCCACAACCCGCTGAGATTCGCCGATCCGTCGTCGCCCTGTGGAGTACCAACGGCAATGAACACACAACGGGCGCCGGGAACCGCCTCGGCATAGTCGGTCGTAAACTTCAGACGTCCAGCTTTCGCGTTGCGGACCACAAGTTCACTCAGCCCAGGTTCATAAATCGGAATTTCGCCACGTCGCAGACCGTCGATTTTGGATTCATCGATGTCGACGCACGTGACATCGTTTCCACTCTCGGCAAAACAAGTTCCGGTGACCAGGCCCACATAGCCTGTCCCGATCATGACAACCTTCACGGATGCTACTCCTCGCGCCTCGGACTTTGTCGAAACATTAGAATCAGTTCTCGCTTAATCGCTCACCATACTGAGCTGCATAGTATTTCAGGTATTCACCCGACTGAATACGTTCGATCCACGCAGAATTCTCACAGTACCAATCGATCGTCTGTTGCAACCCATCGGCAAACTCGATTTCGGGCGACCAATTGAGTTCGACCAATGCTTTGCTGGCATCAATGGCATATCGCCGATCGTGTCCGGGCCGATCTTGCACATATTTGATCAAACTTTCGGGCTTATTCAGTTTTTGCAACAGCATTCGGGTCAACTCAATGTTTTGCAACTCGTTATTTCCACCAAAATTGTAGACCTCGCCAACCTTGCCGCGTCGTGTCGCCGCATCAATTCCCCGGCAATGGTCGAGCACGTGGATCCAATCTCGGACATTGTCCCCTTTCCCATAAACCGGCAACGGCTGATCGTTGCGCGCTTTGAAAATGAACAAGGGCAACAATTTTTCAGGAAATTGATAAGGCC
>CAUZVF010000282.1:0-6709 GCA_963582955.1 Planctomycetota bacterium | reverse complement strand
ATCGGACTCCGAACCTGAATCGTATGGCGAACGAGGGCCGGAAGTTCACACATTTTTGTGTCACCGCCGGAGTTTGCACGCCATCGCGGTCGAGCCTCATCACCGGCTGTTACGCTCAGCGAGTTGGCATGCATGTCAACGAGCGGGATGGTTGGGTCTTGCGGCCCGTTTCTCCCTACGGACTGCATCCTGATGAGGTCACGATCGCCGAGGTGCTGAAGCAGCAGGGATACGCGACCGCGATTGTCGGGAAATGGCATCTGGGGGATCAGCCCGAGTTCCTGCCAACTCGGCAAGGCTTCGACTGGTTCTTCGGCGTGCCGTATTCCGACGACATGACCGAGCGGGTCTGGAACAAGGACGGATCGAAATGGCCGCCGCTGCCATTGATGGAAAATGAAACGGTGATCGAAGCTCCCTGCGATCGCGATGGTCTCACCAAACGATACACCGAGCGAGCGATGGACTGGATCGCCGAGCACAAGGACGAGCCATTTTTCCTCTACTTTCCACAAGCCATGCCCGGCAGCACGAAGACGCCATTTTCTAGCCCGGCCTTCAAAGGCAAGAGCAAGAACGGACCGTGGGGAGACGCGATCGAGGAACTCGACTGGTCGATCGGCGTAATGCTCGACCAACTTGTCGAACTCGGCATTGCTCGGAACACGTTCGTGATTTGGACGTCCGATAATGGTGCGCCGATCAATCGTGATCGCAACGACCTCAGCCGCGGCTCGAACCAGCCGCTTCATGGACGCGGCTACACGACCAGTGAGGGCGCGTTCCGCGTGCCGACAATTGTGTGGCAACCCGGAAAAGTCCCCGCCAGCACCGTCTGCCAGGAATTGGCAACGACGATGGACCTGTTGCCGACATTTGCGAAACTCGCCGGGGGAAGTCCGCCGAAAGACCGAAAGCTCGACGGCCACGACATCGCGCCGCTGTTGTTTGGCAAGACGAACGCCAGAACGCCGTACAACGCGTTCTATTATTACCATCAGGACCAGTTACAGGCAGTGCGGTCTGGTCGCTGGAAGATGTTTCTCCCGGTCGAAACGACTACCGCGCATCCACATTTCAGCAAGACAAGAAAACCGACAACTCTGCTGTTCAATGTTGTCGAAGACGTGAACTGCAAGCACAATGTCGCATCCGAGCATCCCGAAGTCATTGCCAAGCTGAACCAAATCGCCAAACAGGCACGCGACGACCTCGGGGACAAAGCAAGGCACGGCAAAGGCCAACGGCCAATCGGGAAGGTCGCCCACGTTTCGCCTCGAATTAAGAAATAGGTTGGCTCTCGTTGGCTCTCGTTCCCAAGCTCCGCTAGCTCCGCTCGGGAACACACGGCACCGAAGCTCCACTTCGGACGGCGGGAATACGCATCCAACGAGCGTCACCTCGTCGTAGAATCGCCGTGCCAAGCAATGATCCTACGATGATGTCGCCCGACAAATTCGGAACGGCATTTGATCAAGCCGTGAGAGACAGCGTCCGGGATTGGGTGGGGCGAATACCACCCGGTGGTGGTGGCGTCGGACAATTGCGTGAAGAATCGTCCGGAGAGACCTCGGGGACATCCATTTATGAGAATTGCAAAATGCCATGCATTAATTGATTCGGTGAAGCGAGGTTGTCATTCGTAAATCGTTGAACCGCATTCACGCGGAAGTTCCCAGAGACGTCGACAATCAGCCTCATGAACGACTCGCGCGACGACAGGCTGAACTGCGAACGAAAGGCAGAAAGTTGATTCGTTCCTTGGACCCTCCGAAGTTCATAGCAACACAGGTTGACTCGGATTCATGAATGCAGATACACTTTTGGCCGTGTTCGGAAAGATTGAAACGCGGGCCTGGTTTATTGGATGCAGAACTCCTGATCTGAGCAGACGTTTGACGCCGAATTGGGGTGGAGTTGGGATGTCAGTCGGAGAATGTGATGGAACTAAACAACGCAGAGGAACGAAGAGCTTGGCACGGCAGTGTGCCGCAACCAAACAGTTTCTAAAATTTCTTTTGCAACGCAAAGGAACGAAGGGCGCTAAGTAAAAAGAACGAATCTTCGCGCTCTTCGTTTCTTTGCGTTGTCAGGAAGTGGCGCACCTTGCTCGCATTTTGGCTGTTTGTAGTGCAAAGAGGAATTCTCTGTGCTTTAGTTTCCATGGCATTTCACGACACCGGTAAAGTTGTCGAAATGGTGTCACCGGATTTTTCTGTCTCCCTTCGCGGGGCGAAAAGGCGACTTTGGTTACGGCTTTGCCGCGGTAAACTCTGTATGTTCAAGTCTTGAGAATCACGCCGACGATTTAACGGCGCAATGCCGCAATTCGTGACCGGATGAGCATACCTCCAATCGCGACGGGTTGAATGCGACAAATTCGCGAAAAAGTTGCATTGGTCACTGGAGCCGCCTCTGGGATTGGCCGGGCGATCGCTCTGCGGCTTGCCAGGGAAGGCGCCGATTTATTTCTCGTTGACGTTGATGCCGAAATGCTCGCGGTGACTGTCTCGGAAACGGAAAGCCTCGGTGTACGGGCAGTCGGGTATGTTTGCGATCTTGCCGAACGCGACGAAGTCAGACGGATAAAGGATGTCGTGCTTCAGACATTCGGCCGTGTTGACATTCTCGTCAACAATGCGGGAGTTTGTTACTACGGCTCAACGATTCGTATGAGCCAATTGCAATGGGATCGGTTGATGGCGGTAAACCTTGAAGCGCCGATGCAGATAACTCGAGACTTGCTGCCAACGTTGTTGTCGCGTCCGGATGCGCATGTCGTCAATGTTGCTAGCGTCTGTGGTTTCGTAGCCGTTCGTCAGTATGTGGCGTACACGGTCAGTAAGTTCGGTTTGCTTGGATTCACTGAGGCCTTGCGGGCAGAATTTGGACGGCAGGGTTTGGGAGTCACCTGTGTCTGTCCCGGACTTGTATCGACCGACCTGTTGTCATCGGCCGAGCTGGCTCGGGAAGACAAGCCGGTGCCCATACCACCCGCTTGGTCCTGTGCCACTGCCGAACGGGTCGCCGACAAAACGATACGCGGAATCAATCGCGACAAACGTTTAGTACTCGTAACTCCGCTGGCCTATGTGCTGTATTATCTAAACCGATTTGCTCCGTATGTTTTCGACGTGATGAATCGATGGGGTCGCCGCCGGCGATTACTCAAAAAGAAGCACCAAGCCGAGTCGGTCGTCAATGAGAAACATGCCGCATGATTGATAAGGAATCGTGATTATCATGGTCGTAACGAATGCAGAATTCTCAATTGTGTTTGCCGACTTCTTTGCTGATTGTACCGCGATTCCTGAAGAAAGTCCCTTTTCGCCCAGCTTCCGCATGCGTATCCTAACCGTGTGCCGGAATCACGGATGCCTTTATTCCGGTTGGTTGGGTCACTTCAGCGACTGTGCGAATTGTGGGGACAAGCCGTACAGCCGCAATCCATAGATGACAGGAGACGGCCGCGGTCGTCCTTGAACGCTGCATACGCGGCGCGGCTGGGTGGCTGGAATCGGTCGGAAGTGTATGGAAGGCATCTTACACGGATACACCGTGAACGATCCGACGTGGTTCTACCTTTCTCTGCTGCTGATCGTCGCAGTCTTTTTTAGGTTCAACCGAGTTTGGTCGCTACGGAATCTTGATCTGATTCTGTTGCTCAGCATTTCGCCAGGCCTGTTAATCGCCGATGAGAGCCCTGGGTTTGGATTTGCATGGCTATTCGTTGGAACCGGCCTGCTGTTGCTCCGGCTGTTCTTTGACAGCTTCTTTAAGCGGCGTCCGCCACTCGAACAAAACTTGAACGTTCATGGCCTGACGTTTCTTTGCCTCGCGGCATTTGGATTTCAAGTCGGCAACATAATTCATGAACCGCCGCCGGATTCGTCGGTCGAGACAGTCCGGGGAGCGCAAGAAATCCTTCGCATGCGGGATGCATCGGATGGCAAGGAAAAAGACAAGAATGCCGAGGCTGGTCCCACGACACGGCTATTGGCGACTCCAATGGTGCCGACATCAAAGCTGGTGGCTTCCGGACAGAATTCCATTGGTCCCGACGGATTCGAAGAACTTGCTGTTCATATTTTCGCCGTGCTAGCGCATCTCGCGGCCGCATTTGGACTTGTCATGATTGGCCGACTGCATTTTGGCGGCAACCAACATGGGATTGCGATGGCGACGTTGTATCTGCTACTTCCTTGTACGGCCTATGACGTGGCCCAAGTGAACCATGTCTTACCGGCCTCACTGATTGTTTGGGCATTCGTGGCCTATCGCCGTCCGATGGTTTCCGGCTCATTGCTGGGGCTGGCGTGTGGCAGCATGTTTTTTCCAGTCTTCTTGTTGCCGCTTTGGGCGGTTTTTTATGGGCGCCGTGGCGCGCTAAAGTTTGGTTTGGCGTTGGCCATCGTCGGCGCCGTCGTCTTGGGCAGTTTTGTGTTCACGTCGGTCGACGTTCAGTCGTTTGTCCAACAGACACGGGGCTCGATCAATTGGAGTGCCTTGCAATTTCGCGGCAGCGACGCCAACGGTTTTTGGAGCACGCATAATGCCGCCTACCGTTGGCCGGTCGTTGCCGGATTCATCGTGATGCTGATTGCCCTGACGGTGTTGCCGTTCAAGAAGAATCTCGAACACCTGATCTCGCATTCGACGGCGATTATCGTGGGAACTCAACTATGGTATCCGCAACAAGGTGGCGCCTATTTGTTGTGGTACTTGCCTCTAATGCTGATGGTCGTGTTCCGTCCGCGGCTGACTCAATTAGTGCCTCCAGAAGCCGAGGAAACCGCCGAAAACGGCAGAGCAGCCGGTGAACCCGCAACACGCGCCGTTGCAATGTCGGGGGCGTCCGGCGTCAGACGATTTCGCTGATTTGGCACAGCCATTGTGTGTGCAGCACCCTCTTCGGGACGACTGTTGTTGCCATTAGTTCCATGATGCGGTAACTCTTATCAATCACGACTCGGTCTCTCGGCCAAGACCGATGGATTGATCGCCGGCCAAGCCGCTCTTCATGGCCGTCGTCACACGCATTGCCGGCTCAGAGAATCGCACGTCATGTTGCACAAGATTCTAAAACAGTATTGGGGTTACGAAGAGTTCCTGCCACTGCAGCGGGAAGCGATGCAGTGTGTGTTGGACGATCGCGATTCGTTGGTCATTATGCCGACGGGCGGAGGCAAATCGCTGTGTTATCAGATACCGGCGCTGTGCCGCGACGGACTGGCTGTTGTCATTTCCCCTTTGATCGCGCTGATGAAGGATCAGGTCGACGCGTTGCGGACGTGTGGAGTTCCCGCAGCCGCGGTCAATAGTACGATCTCGGCCGGCGAACGACGTGACGTGATGCGGCGGATTCAGGACGGAACGTTGCGATTGCTGTATGTCTCGCCCGAACGACTGCTGGCCGAGCGGACTCTCAAATTCTTGCAACAACAACGAGTCTCCTTCTTTGCCATCGACGAAGCTCATTGCATCAGTGCGTGGGGCCATGACTTCCGACCTGAATACCACGGTCTGCGACGGTTGCGCGAACGGTTCCCGGATACGTCCTTACATGCTTATACCGCGACTGCCGGCGAGCGGGTTCGCCATGATATTGTCGAGCAACTGGCACTCAACAATCCGCACGTGTTGGTTGGTGATTTCCATCGGGCGAATCTGCAGTATCATGTGCGGCGCCGCGAACGTGGGTTAAACCAGATTTGTTCGGTGCTCGACCGGTTTCGCGGCCAGTCGGGAATTGTGTACTGCATCAGCCGGGTGGAAGTCGAAAAAACGAGCGGATTGCTCACCGAGATGGGCTATTCGGCTTCACCCTATCACGCCGGCATGACAGACGAAGACCGCACGCGCAATCAAGAGGCGTTTCTCGCTGAACGTGTTGACACGATCGTTGCCACAATCGCCTTCGGAATGGGCATCGACAAATCGAACGTGCGATATGTTATTCACGCCGGCATGCCGAAGTCGCTTGAGAATTACCAACAAGAGACAGGGCGGGCGGGGCGCGACGGCGTCGAGGCGGAATGCTGGCTGTTGCATTCGGCTCGCGACTTGATGTCCTGGAAGATGATCATTGCCGACAGCCCCGATGATGCACGCGCCGCCGCGGAAACCTCATTGCAGCACATGGCCGACTACTGCACTTCGGTCGAATGTCGGCACGCCAGCCTGGTCACTCACTTCGGACAAACATGGGAGCGTGAATCGTGCGAGGCATGCGACGTTTGTTTGAGTGAATTGGAATTGGTCGACGAGGCGTTGGTCATCGGCCAGAAGGTCCTCTCGTGTGTTGTACGTGTTCGAGAACGATTCGGAGCCGATTACGTTTCGATGGTGCTCACCGGTTCGCGTGACCAACGTGTCCTCACCAACCGGCACGAGCAACTCAGCACTTGGGGACTGCTCAAAGAACACCGCCGCCCCGACGTTCGTCAGTGGATCGAGCAACTGGTCAGCCAACATTTCTTGCAGCGAGATAATGAATATCACATCTTGTCTCTGACTGACACGGGCCGCCAGTTGTTGAAAGGCAAACTGACTCCCAAACTCTTGCGCCCTGCCGCCGCCGCGAAGACGCAAACACCAATGGCGGTCGCCGATTCGTGGGAAAACGTGGACCGAGGATTGTTCGAAGACTTACGAATGTTGCGCTGCGAAGAGGCTGAGTTGCGATCCGTCCCAGCCTACATCGTTTTCA
>CAUZVF010000281.1:0-6755 GCA_963582955.1 Planctomycetota bacterium | reverse complement strand
GGGCAATTCCGTGAACACATCATTCAGATCGGGAAACGGTGGTGCTTTCTTTGCTGGCTGGATTGGTTTTGGCTTTGAGTGAGCGGTTGCGCCGGGACGTTTAGTCTTGGTCGTCGATTGTCGCGTCGATTTCGTGTCGGCCCGGCGTTGGGGCTGCTTCGGTTTCGACGAACTCTTTCGCGGTAACTTCGTCGCTGTCATCTCTTTCGGAACGGGCAGACGCTGTTTCGCCGTAACAACCTGTCCGCTGGATGCCTTCTTCACGGGCTTCGATTTGACGGCTCGTTTTTTCGCGGTCGTTGCCGCTTTTTTCGGCTCGGTCTTGAGAGTTTCCGATTTGGCTGTCGTTCTGGTTGGTTCCTTCGCGGTTCGTGGCGGCTCGGTCGTTGCTGATGCCGGTCTCACTGCGGACTTTGTCGGTTTGGGTGAGGCGATCCACTCGCCCAGCCGGACAACTCCCATATCGTCAGCCTTTGGATTGGATTGTTTGCTGGCGGTTGCACTCGTTTCCACGGCATCCGACTTGGCGAACTTCACTGATGATTTGTTTGAATTCGATTGTATCCGAGTGACACCCTGGTTTGGTCGAATACGAACCACGCCTTCCTTTGCACTGGCTTGCCGGTTTTTCCTCGCCAATCGTAATCGGATGACGCCTTCCGACGAATCCGTGGGCGAAGCGGCGTACCGAGGAACCTCTGAACTGATGCGGCCCGGCCGTGTGTCAGCCGAGATCATGGCCGAACCGGCGACGAGCGACACGCCGATTCCGGCAACCATCACCATGCCACGACGCGAAAGAATGAAATCTGCTACTGAACTCATGAAGCGTTTGTTCATAACTCACCGTCCTTGGGAATTTACTGCATGCCGCGCGAATTAGTTGCCATAGCCGGCATTGCACAGAGATTGTAGGGTGCTGTCGAGCAAGCCGTTGCTCTGGTGCGTCTGCGGTCGCTCAATTGATCTTGGCCTCGAAACAGAGTGTTGATGACGGATCAATTCGCTTGCGCTGACGCACCGCAGGTTCGAGCGACCTTGACACACCCTACGGTGCGCAAAGCAGGTTAGGGGACGGGGACGACGAGTATCTGAATCGCGCATGGCGACAATCAGAGTACCTCTCTTCCGAATATTTCGGCCATGATTAATCGGTATCTCCAGTCAGTCCCGGACAACGTGGAAATCCGCTACAAACCGGAAATTTCGCCTGAGCGGGAAACTCAGCACAGATTACCAGGATTATCAACAAGCGACTTCACATCTGGGCATCAAAACGCGGTGAACTGGAATTACCGCAACGGCGAGCACGGGTTTTGGCACGCAAATGAAACACTGCGCAACCTACAGAAGAAAATTGACTTCCTCGCATGGTGGTAATGATAATAACGGATGCGGTGCTGCACATTGAGCGGCTCGATTCTCCTGGACGATAGAAAGGTGTCGTAGCAGTGACGCAGGATGCCGCTGAGCAACCAAATGGTTGATTGTTCTGAAAGCCAATATCACACATCGGCGCCGAAAGTCCGAATTACCATGCAGAACAAACACGCTTGGCGTGCGCAGCGTCATACCGATTTCGGCGGAGATGCGCGATGCCCTCCCAGTAGGTCCCGCGAGCCGAGCGGGACTGCGAAGTAGGCCAATTGTGGTGTTCGACAGTCCCGCTCGGCTCGCGAGACCGACGTCTGAACGACTTAGCGTGCTAGTACTCATTTTGAAAGTTGTTTGCGGCCCGTCCTCAGTCGCCGGGTGATCACGCACAAGAACGCGGACTGAATGGGCATCGAACAGCACTTCAAAAGGCGATGGCCGCCTTGCCAGACGCACTCGACAACTTTGATTTGAGATCAAGGAAAACAGTATGTCATTGACATCATGGATACAGCGGTTGTTAGGCAATCGAAGTCATGCCCAACAAGACGGCTCCGCCAAGCGTCGCAGTGCGTTGAGACCATCGCTGCAAATCACTCGATTGGAGCCACGTCGCGTTCTCAACGGAAACCCTCTGGTGGCCATCGACGACCCAACTGTCTCGACCGACGAACCCGCCGAGATCGTCGTCGATGCTGGTGACGAAGCCAACGACCAAACCGCCGACACTTTTCGCGTCACGCGCGACGGCGATTCCGTGCATGTGACGGTCAACGACCGGTTGGTCGAAACCGTCGGGCTCGACCAAGTCGCAAGCCTGCGCATCGTTGGTTCGGCTGACAGCGACACACTGATCGTCGATCTTTCCAATGGCAACCCGATACCGCTGGGAGGTCTGTCGTTCGACGGCGGTGACGCGACTGACACATTGATTCTGGAAGGCGGAAACGCCGACACCGTCACGCACATCTTCGACACCACAGGAGCCGGCAGTGTCTCGATCGACGGCCTCAACATCAACTACGAGAACGTCGAGCCGATCGTCGATTCGCTGGCAGCCAACCACCGCAACATCACGACAACAGTTTCGACCGCCGATTTGGCTCTATCCGATGCCGACGGAACGTCACTGTCGCGCATCGACACAGCGCTCGCCATGAGCATTACGTTCGCCAATCCGGGCGAATCGCTGACGATCACGAGTACGCACAGCGATGGCGGATCGATCTCAGTTACTGGGGTCGATTCGTCATTCAACGCGAATCTTTCAATCACCAACTTCGGCGGCATAACGGTTGATTCCGAAGCCACACTCCGCAGCATCGGCGGCGACATCCATCTGGACGCCGGTGATTCGGGAGTCCTCAAGGTCTACGGTACTCTCGACGTTTCCAACTCCGAGGCCGATCAACTCGGTGGCAATATCCATTTGTTGGGAAATCACGTCGGATTGTTTGACGACGCGCGTCTGGATGCATCAGGCGGAGCTGGCGGCGGCGTGATCCTGATCGGCGGCGATTTTCAGGGTGGGAACCCCGAGATGCGCAACGCGCAGCGTACGTTCTTTGGGCCGGATGCGGTTGCGATCGCGGATGCCCTGAGCATCGGAGACGGCGGCAAGGTTATTGTTTGGGCCGACCAGATCACGCGCTATTATGGCAACATCAGTGCCCAGGGGGGAACGCTCGCGGGCGACGGCGGATTTATCGAGGTTTCGGGCAAGGGCTACCTCGAATTCAAGGGTCGAGTGAATGCGCAGGCCACGAACGGCACATTCGGGACGCTGCTGCTGGACCCGAAGAATGCAACCACTCAGGGAATGCCGAATGCCGGAGGCGGCACAGCGCCAAATGTCACCAATAACGACGCTTTCAGCGACAACGCGGCGGGCGACACGACTTTCGAAGTGCGCGACATCTTGGAAGCCCTGCGTACTGCCGACGTCCGCATTCAGGCGAACACGGATGTCTTCATCACGACGACCATCGACGCCACCGACGACACCGACGGCAACGCGGCCGACCGCAATGGCCGGACGATCGAGTTCGAAGCAGGCCGCAGCATTATCATCAGCCCCAACGTCACCATCAGAACCAGAAACGTTGCTTCGACGTTCGGCGAGATTATCCTGCAAGCGAATCACTTCACCGCTCAGGCTGCGAACCGAGATCCTGGCACGGCCGTCCTGCAGATGGGCGATGGTTCAACGCTCGATGCCGGCGCGGCCAACATCACACTGGAAATAAACGATGGCCCCAGCGGGACTGAAGCGTCGGGCGACATCATCATCGAGAACATCATCAGCACGGGCAACGTGCGGATTCAAAACGAAGGAAACTCGGTCGGAAGCGGCATCGTCATGGCTTCGACCGACGGCCTGATTCAGGCGAACGATCTGGAATTGGACTTGCCAGGCGCTGGTGGTGCGACAGATGGCGAAATCGGCACGATGGCCAGCCCGATCCGGGTGCAGGTTACTGGCGATCTGGCTGTGCGGGGCCAAAGTGCTGGCGTGTTTATCAACTCTCCAAACTCGGGGATCCGGCTGGATGGCAACGATGCGGTGGGCGGGATTCCGCCGTTTAATCGCGGAATTCAAACTTCGGCCAATGGTTCTGTCAGTCTGACGGCGGCGGGCACGATCACGATCTCTGACCAAGGTTCGATCGATGCGAACGGCGCGGGGACTGTGACGGTCGCGACAACGAGTGGTGACATTGTCGTCGAATCTCCAGTCGGTGCGGGTGCGGCGGCGGGGATTGTCTCCGGGACGGGAACGATCAGTGTCAACGCGGCAGGCAACGTCAACCTCAGTACAAACGGGATTCAGACCGGGAACACAACGTCCAACGCCGTATCGGTGACCACAGGTGCGAGTGGTTCGATCATTGATTCGTCGAATAACATGACAGCCAATATTACGTCTGGCGGCGGCATCAGCCTGACGGCGGCAACGGCGATCGGCGAGGTGGGCGACGATCTCGACATCGCCACGGCCACACAACTGACGGTCGACACCAACGGTGACTTCCGAATCCGTGGGGATGGTACGCAAAACCTGAGCGACTTGACTCTGACACTCGACCCCGCGGGAGCAGCCGAAACCTATTCCCTTGCAAATATAGCCGGACTAACAACATTCACGCTCGCCGACGCGGGAGCAAATATCGGCATCACCGATATCACCGACAGTGGTTTGAACTTCACATTGAATACCGACACAGGCAATGTCGGTGTCACGAATTTGAATGTCGGCACGGGAACAGTCACGCTCAATCCAGCCGGTTCCATCACCACCGAAGATGGGATTTCCGGTGCAACCGACATCACGGCGGGAACGGCCAATCTGAACGCAAACGTCGCCCCCGGAGCGTCTCCCGGTCAATTGGTCATTGACGGAGACGTCACGTTTGGCGGCGCGGATGAGTTTCAAGTGGAACTGAACGGCACCACGGCGGGAACTCAATACGACCAACTGCGAGTTCTCGGCGCCAACCGTACGGTGACGTTAAACAACACCACACTCGCCCTTTCGGTCGGTTTTACGCCCACTGTGGGCAATATGTTCACCATCATCGAAAACGTCGACATGAATTCGTCGATCAGCGGCACGTTCAATGGTTTGATCGAAGGTGCCCCTGTCACTGCCGGCGGACAGAATTTCATGATCACCTACATGGGAGGCACAGACAGTAACGACGTCGTTCTGACTTCCACGGGCGCGGCAGTTGGTGCCGATTTCACGCTGGCTGCGGGAACTTCGCTGACTTTGAATAACTTTGGCGGTGGTAGCAATGTAACCGTCAGCGACGATGGAACGAACTATCTGTTTGCCTTAGCGGCCGGCAATTGGAACGGTACAGACGGCGGCGGAGTGACCGGCAACGGCATGAGCACTCTGACTGTCACGAAAGCGGCACTGAATGCTCTAACGACCGGGTTAATCATCAACGATAGTGTGGACAATGACCCCAACATCACCTTTAACGACGCTGATTCCTCCATCGACTTCAGCGGAATGATGGGTTCGATCGACATCGATGGAGTCGGCGCGGTCAATCAAACGGGCACGACCGGTGCGTTGATCACTCAGGCCTTTGACGTCAACGGAGCGAGTGTCGACCTAGACGACGTTGCGGCCAATGATTTTCAAGGAAACGTCACGTCGGTCACGACCGCTGGCGGCGCCGCATTTGTTGACGCCAATACCATCACGTTCGCAAACGCGTCTTCGACGGCGGGTGGCAATAATTTCACGGCACAGGCCACAACGATCAACTTCACCAACGGCGCGACCGTGATTTTGGCCGGTGCCGGCGACCTAACGCTAACGGGAGCAGTCGTGCTGGCCGACGGCGCGACCGTCGCACTAACGGCCGACGATGTCACGTTTACCTCCACAATCGAGGGTGCCACCAATGGAACGTCAAATCTGACCGTCAACGCGTCAGGCACAACGACTTTTGGAGGTCGCGTCGGGGGCACCACCGCGCAAACCGTACGATTGGCAACATTGACGACCGACATGCCTGGAATGACAGTGTTCGCAGTGACGGGCGCCGGCGGTAGCAGCGATCCGGCCGTCTTTACGACGGGACAACAGCAGTACGGCGACAACGTAGTCTTGAACGAAAACTCCGCTTTTCGCGCAAACAACTCCAGTATCACCTTCAATGGAATGATCGAAGCCGGAACTGCCGGTTCGCCGACTCTCTTGTTGGAGCCCGGCAGTTCCACGGTTCAACTCAATGACACAGTCGGAGCAACTAACGCGCTTCGTACGCTCACCACTCAAGGGAACAGCAATCTGATCATCAACACTTCGTCAATTCGGACCACTAGTGACCAACTCTTCATCGGCCGCATCACATTGATGACGAATACGCAACTTACGACTAACAACGGAAATATTACGTTTCGGGATCGGGTCGACGGTGGCGGAACCAGTAGCTTGACGTTGGATGCCGGAAATGCCGGCATCATCTCGGTACAAGACGCGGCCGATGAGCTGGGAAGCACTGGAACCATGGGTCCAGCGGCCAGTCCCATCAACGGTCTCACAATCACGAATGCCGCGAGCGTTAGCGTCTTCGGAGTCAATTCGACCAATGGCGTGTCAATCAACACTAACGCTGGAAACATCACGATTGGCGGCAATGTCAGTTCCGGCGGCGGCACGCAGACGTTCAGTGAACCGGTCGTTCTTGACGCGGATGTCTCGTTTACGTCGACGAACCAAGACATCACGTTTGCCAATACGATTCAGGGACTGACAAGTGCCCGAGATCTGACGGTTAACGCGGGCAATGCCGCAGTCAGCTTTGGGGGAGCGATCGGAGGCAACAATCTGATCGATGCAATCGATATCGATGGCGGAGCGA
>CAUZVF010000280.1:0-6782 GCA_963582955.1 Planctomycetota bacterium | reverse complement strand
ACCACTGATCCGCTCGTTGGAATTCGCCATCGACATTCTGCAAAGTGCAAAAACGCCCGACGAGTTCTTTTCGCGGGCGACGCAGGCGATCGTCAACGTGGTGGGACTCGATACGGGCCGGGCCTTGATCTACAACCGTGTCGGCTGGGAAACGCAAGCGGTTTACACGTCGCCGAAATACGTGTCCGAATCAACGTTGATGGCCAGCGAGCACATTTTGAACGAGGTGCTGCGGCACAAGAAAGTCTTCTGGCAAGAGGGACCGACTGACATCGAGGCCGAGAGCCTGATGGGTGTCCAGTCGATCGTCGCGGCCCCGATTCTCGACGAACACGGCGAAGTCATCGGAGCACTCTACGGAGACAATCGGCTGTCGAATATCAGTTCCGGCCGACCGCTGACCAAACTCGACGCGATGCTGGTGGAACTGCTTTCGTGCGGCGTTGCCTCGGGGCTGGCACGATTGAAACAACAAGATGCGGCCCAGTCCATGCGCGTCCAGTTCGCTCAGTTTTTTACCAAACAGTTGGCCGAGGAACTGGAAAAAGACCCGGCGCTGCTGGAAGGCCGCGATGCCGATGTTTCCGTCCTGTTCTGCGACATTCGAAACTTCAGCCGGTTGTGTGAAGGACTGGGAACGGCAAAGACGTTCGAGTGGATTAATGACGTCATGAGCACTTTGACCGAATGCATCACCGAAAATAACGGCGTGCCGGTCAATTACATCGGCGACGAAGTCATGGCGATGTGGGGCGCCCCGGTGAAGCAAGATGATCACGCCGTGCTGGCGTGCCGGGCGGGAATCGACATGCTGCGACGGTTGCCCGGATTGAATCGGCGTTGGCAATCAACTCTGAATGCCCCGATCGATGTTGGGATCGGAATCAACAGTGGTCCCGTCCAGGCCGGAAATACCGGCTCGCTCCAAAAGTTCAACTACGGAGCCCTTGGCCATACTGTCAATTTGGCGAGTCGCATGCAAGGTGCGACCAAGTACTTGAAAACGCGGCTGATCGTGACGGGCTCGACGTTCGATGCCCTTTCTCAAGAATTCTTGACACGCAGGCTTTGCAACGTGCGTGTCGTGAACATCCAACAGCCCGTGCCGTTGTATGAAGTCTGCGATTCGGCGAATAAGGGAATTCGGCCGCTGCTGAAGGAATACGAAACCGCTTTGACGCATTTCGAAACGGGTCACTTTCGCAAAGCGGCCGGTGTCTTGGGCAGCGTGCTGAACGACTTCCGCGAAGACGCCCCTTCATTGCTGCTGCTGTCAAGGACCGTCAACGCCATGGTTGAGGGCGATAGCGACTTCGATCCCGTGTGGGAACTTCCTGGAAAGTAATCAGACCGCGACACTTAGAATTTGAGAAACAATTGATTGCCGAAAACTGTTTTGATGGGTAGCACGTTTTGCCGTTCAGGCAAGGCGTGGTACCCGTTCTATCGGGTGCGCTTCGCGGGATACAACGTTCGTTTAGATAAACGTGGTACCCTCGGGCATCCAGTGAGCGTCACGCCTTGCGAATCTTTTCTTGGCCTTCAGTGACGTTTTTTGTCGCGTTACGCGTGTCGAGCACTAATTGCGAATGCTTGACAATCGATTCGTAATCATACGCCGAATGATCGGTCGCGATCAAAACGCAATCTTGCGATGCAAGAAAGTCCGGAGTGAGTTCAATGCTCTCGAGATCGGGCACGTCGTAGTGCCGCATTTCCGGCAAAGTGGGGATGTGCGGATCGTTGTAGGACAAGATCGCGCCGCGCTTCTGTAACAATTCCATCAGTTCAAATGACGGGCTCTCGCGCGGATCATCGACGTCGCGTTTGTAGGCGACACCCAACAAACAAACCTTGCTGCCCTTCAGGCTCTTGCCTTGTTCGTTCAGAAACTCCATTAACCGAAAAATGACATAGCCGGGCATCCGCGAGTTGACTTCGCCGGCTAACTCGATGAACCGCGTATTCAAACCGTGCTTGCGAGCCAGCCAGGTCAAATAAAACGGATCGATGGGAATGCAGTGGCCTCCCAGGCCCGGTCCCGGATAGAACGCTTGAAAACCAAACGGCTTCGTCTTGGCGGCGTCGATGACTTTCCAAACGTCGATGCCCATGCGGTCGAACAGTATTTTCAATTCATTCACGAGTGCAATGTTGACGGCACGGTAGGTGTTTTCGAGGATTTTGCAGGCCTCGGCCGTTTCCGGACTGTCGACCGGAATCACTTCGACGATTGCATGGCTGTAGAGCATGCATGCCAATTCACCGCTCGCTTCGTCGATGCCACCGACGACCTTGGGGATTCCGGCGGCGGAATAATCAGGGTTGCCGGGATCTTCACGTTCCGGGCTGTAAGCCAGGAAAAAGTCCTCGCCGACGGCCAATCCGCTTTCGGCCAGAATGGGTAAAACCACGTTGCGCGTGGTTGTCGGATAGGTGGTGCTTTCGAGTACCACGAGTTGTCCCGGCCTTAGCGACGCGGCGATTGCACGGGCCGTGCCTTCGACGTATCGCAAGTCCGGGTCTCGGCTGTCGTCCAGAGGCGTCGGCACGCAAATCAGCAGACAGTCGGCTTCGGCCATGCGCGACATGTCGCTGGTCGCCGTCAGTTGCTCTTCATCGATCCATGATTTGATGTCCGATGAATCGATGTGCTTGATATAACTTTTTCCCGCCGACAGCATGCCGATCTTCGACTGGTCGACGTCAAATCCCATCGTTTGAAAACCGGCGGCGACGAACGCCTTGATCAAAGGGAGCCCGACGTATCCGAGTCCGATGATCCCGATGATGGCCGTCCGTTCGCGAATTCTTTGTTCGAGCTGCACGCTCATGTCGGTTCCCAATGCTGTTGCCGCTTGTCGGTCTTCGGCACACGTCGCCTGTGTTTGGTGTTGTCTCATGAATGCCCTTATTCGCGTCCCGCGCTGGTCCGAGCGGGACAAGACACAGGATACGACTGATATGATACGAAATTGGCCGTAATTGCTGCCTAAACCTACGTCAGATTTGCCCCGCATGTGGCATGTTTTCACGATGAAGCGTGACATCTTCGCCAGTTTCCCGTAGGGCGGGCACTCTTGCACGTCGCGAGTTTCCAACAAATGTTCCCGAAGCGGCACGAGTGCCCGAACTTTTGGTACGATGGCTTTCCAAGGCCGTCGAATCGCGACTGTCTCGCCAAAGTCCGACGGACTTCGATGCCATCGGCCGGATTTCGGCATAATCCCGCCAATCGTTCGAATCGATCTATTTCTGCAATCGTTAGAATTCAGACTCCGATTCTGAATTCCAAATATCACGAGAAAATTCGGCCATGACCACAATTCGTGTTGGCATCATCGGCGCTGGCGGAATCGCCGCGAAGCTTCATCTGCCGGAAATGAAAACTGTACGGGACACTGAAGTCGTCGTTGTCAGTGGCAGACGAAAGTCTCGATTGGAAACAATCTGCCACAAGTTCGAGGTGCCGCGTTGGACACAGAATTACAATGAGGTCATCAGCGATTCGAACATCGACGCGGTCATCATTTCCCTACCGCATCCGTTGCACGTCGAGTGGGGATTGAAAGCGCTCGACGCTGGCAAACACGTTCATATGCAGAAACCGCTGAGCACTTCGATTGGCGAGGCCGATCGATTTGTCGCGACCGTTGAGAAGAGCGATCGCACCGTGCTCGCTTTGCCGTTTGTGTCGAGCCCACCCGTTCTGGCAGCTCGAAAAATGGTTTCGGACGGCATGTTGGGTACGATCTCGGCCGCGCACGCTCGGCACAGTCACGGCGGGCCCGAAGTTTATTACGCCGGCATCCAAGAAATCCTGGAAGAGGAATCCGATGACGCGTTGTGGTTCTTCGACGCCGACAAAGCCGATGTTGGAGCATTATTCGACATGGGCGTCTATTCCATCGCGACGTTGGTCACGATTGTCGGTACCGTCCGAGCCGTCACGGCTCGCTGTTCGACGGTCGCAAAACCAACGAAGTTGGAAGACACGGCCGCGCTGCTGTTGGATTTCGAAAACGGAGCGATCGGGACGGCCGAAACCGGCTGGTGCGACGCCGCGCGAACGAACGAGTTTTCGATTCACGGAACCGAAGGAAAAATCGCTGTTGCTGACCGCGACGCTCCCTTGATTCATTCGCGTCCCAGTTCGCAAGTCGATGAAGACGCGCCGTTGCTGCGGGAAAACGTCGATGTTTCTCCGTTCCCAATCGAGAACTCACACCAACACTGGATCGATTGCATCCGGCGCGGCGTCCAGCCGGCTCTTTCAAACGCAAAAACGGCTCGGCACATCACCGAGATCATGCTGGCGGGACTCGAGTCGTCGCGGAGCGGGCAGACAGTCGCAATCAATTCGCGATTGGATTGACACAGACTCTTTAGAACCGGCTGCCCCAGCGGATCATGAACGTGTCGTCGGGCGAGAAGTTACCGATTCGTGATCGAAATTCCAGTTCGCGGCCGAAGATGTATCCGACTTCGAAGAACGAACTGTCGTCGCTGTCTTCATCATCTTCGTTTTTCTTACGGCGAGTTTCCCAGCCAACCGCAATGCGGTATTCGTTGTAGGTGACGACGTCCTTGTTGCCGGTGACTCGTTCGATTGCCCACGAAGAGCCTTTGTATTCTCCACCGACGTATAGCCACCGGTCGTATTCTTTTCTTCGATGTAATCGGTACCGCAGACGCGGCCGGGGGAAGTACAGTTCCAGCCGCACATCAGGTTCAGGAGTGATGATGAGACCGCCCGCGGGTAACAACTGAATGTTGTCGCGGTCGAGATACTCGATTCCAGCAAGCAGCCGTGTTGTCGATGACGGATCGAAATACAACAGAGCCCGGCCGGGAAACCGCCATCCTTCCCGGCTGCTGTCTTCAAAATCCGTATAAATGCCGGCGTTGAAATTCGCATCGAAGCCGAAGTTCAAGGCAAGTTCTTGCGTCCAGCGAGCGCCGACAAAGAAATCGAAAAGACGTGGCGGAAGATCCGTTTGCGATGGTCCGCTCAGAAAGTGGATTCCATAACCGGACGTCATCGTAAACGATTCCGGATCATTGAATTCGTACGTCGGCCCTGATTCCAAACTGAAGAAACCGATTCGATCGCCGTCACCCAAGCTCCACGTCGTCGACTGCTCGTTTGGATGGAATACCAGTCCAGTCGCAACGGGTCCTTCCAAGGAGACGGCATTTTCCTGGGGTGAGAATTCGAGTGGTTGCGGCGCGGGCATTTGAACGGACGGTTCTGTCGCGGCATCGTCGAGTTTTTCTGGCCCGGATTCGTCATCTTGCGAATCAACGGCCGGCTTGTCGAATTCTTCTTCCCGAGTTATTGCTGAAACGGGTTCCGCGGAATTCACGCCGCGTCGTTGCCAACCTTTGTCTTGCGTCTTGGGAGTCGCGGCTGTCGTTGCCTCAGCCGGTTCGCGCACGACAGCCGTGTCGAAAGATTGAGTCGGTTCCTCCGCACGGCATGCCGTTGTCATGACCATGAACAGGACAGCGAAAACGACATGCGCGACGCTGGGCGAATTTGCGAATTGTTGCATCAATGGGATTCGAAATTGAAATGCCGAGATGGGGGCTGCGTGAGATAACAAAGATGTGATTTTGGAGCAAGATCGACTCAATCAAATTCATTCTTTCGGCGTCGTTTTTGTTGCAAATCTCGTCCCATTGAGTTCTTGGCGGAGTCAAACCCATCTTCGGAAGTTGGATCGTTGAGATCCGTGCAAAATCGACGTGAGTCGTTTGTTTTCAACGCAGCATAGCGATTCTTTGGAAATGTGTAACGCCATGATTTCTAAAAAACGCCGCGAGACAACCGGCCTGGCAACAAAACGATCATGGTCCGGGCGAGTTTGATGGCGTTACGAATCCCCCGGCGGTGCGTCGTCGCCGGCTAGCTGCTGACTCTGGACCACCGCGTCTTGTGGTTCCTCATCTTTGAAGAGCAGGCCGAACAAGATCATGATCAAGGCGGCACCGATCGCCGGAATCATCCAGATGCTCCTCCAATCCATCGCCTTGAGCGCCGCAAGACGTTTAGTTTTCTTCTCCGTTTTAAGTTCTTTAATTTCATCTTTGATTGCCGAATTCTCGGCGCCGGTCGCCGCCTCGATCTTCTGATTGAGATCGGCGATATCCTTCCCAATGGCTTTCACTTCCTTGTTTAGATTACTTGAAACTTCGGGAGTGTACTTTCCCTCAACACGACCGGCGATTTGGGCTCCGATCAGCATTCCGAAACCGAGCGTAAACAACACGAGCATTCCCTGAGCCTGCGACCGAATTGACTCGGGAGCAAGCTTGTCGGTGTAAATTTGACCCGTAACGAAAAAGAAGTCATAACAGATGCCATGCAGAATGATGCCGACCATGACCATCGACGAGATTTCGTCAGGTGTACCGATCGCAAATAAGAAGTATCGGACGACCCAAGCCAACATGCCTACCAGTAGCATCCATTTGACTCCAAGCCGCCTAAAGAAGAACGGCATCAATACCATGAAAACGATCTCGGAAACCTGACCGAACGACATTCTTGTTGCAATATCTTTGATACCCGTGGCTTCGGCTGATCGGGCGGCCATTTGATAATAAAACGCCAACGGAATGCAGATCAGTAACGAGCTTGCCATGAAAATCAGAAACGGCTTTTGCTTGAGCAGCACAAATGCGTCAAGTCCCAACAACTCCCTGACGGAGACCTTCTTGCCAGCTTGCGGAGGCGGCGTGTGTGGCAGAGTGAAACTGAACAAACCCAAAACAATCGC
>CAUZVF010000279.1:0-6830 GCA_963582955.1 Planctomycetota bacterium | reverse complement strand
CATCGTCCAGTTCCAAATCAAGACAACCGCGGTTGCGGCCCAGCATGCAGCCCATCTGCATCAAGCCTTGCGCCCAGAGTTGTGGGTACTTCGAGCAAACAATCCGCACGGCATTGGCGAAAGTCAGGCCGTGTGAGAAGTTTAGCCAACCGACGTTTTGATTGACCGAACGATCGTACGCTACGTCGAACGATGTGTCGTAGTGCAGCATGTTGCGGGCCAGTGCCTCCAGCAGTGGCCAGTACAACGTCATTGGCTTTTGCGCCGGCGCACAGTCGACGATCCACAGTTGAGCTTGCCGAACCGACATGGGGAACACTTCTCGCGGGTCGGGTTTGGGAGCTATGTCGTTGCCGAACGATTCGATATCGCCGATCAATTCGCCGTATGACTTGAATTCGGGCAACAAGTCTTCTCGCATCGTGTAGCACAGATTCCGGGCAAACGGCAGAAGCAGGTGGCGTTCGATTTCGCTGCCGAGTCGTTCCACAATCTGGGACATTTTGTAGACGTAAATCAGCGAGTGCCCAAAGTCGTTGAAATGCAGCAGCGCCGCCGTTGAGAACGCGGATTCCATATCGGACCAATGCAGGCCGTCATCCAAACCGCGGGCGACCATCGATTCGGCCGTCTGGCGGTCTTCCCGTTCAACGGCATCGACGAATGCGGCTTCGTCAAATTCTTTGTCAGGCTCGGCAAATGGAAATGGCGGATGCCGCAGAGCATCGAACGCCATGTGATCGACGGTCTCGGCCAGACAAATCAATTGGCGTTCCCAGTCGCCTTCGAATTCACGGTACTTGGCCAACCAATCGGCGCACGCGGCAAAGGCATGCGTCGTTCCGTATTCGAACTTATCGTGTGACCACTCGATTGCCTTGTGAACGGCAACTTGCGGATCGAATCCGTTGAAGTGCAGTCGGCTGATCTCGCGGCAAATGCGGCCGAAGTCACGCTCGCGGAATGACTTCTGTAAGCCCCGGAGGATTTCTTCCTCCACAACTTCAGGCGATGGGTCGGCGATATTAACCCACACATGGCCGTCTTCCTGCTTCACGGAATAGGCGCGTACGTGATCACCCCCCAGCACGCATTCCCCGTCGTGAAGACGAAACTTCCAGTTATGCCAATTACACGTCAGCATGCACTGTTCATCGACGTGGCCTTCGGCCAACGGATAGCCTTTATGAGGACAGCGGTTGTCAACGGCATAGACTTCATCGCCGACTTTGAACAACGCGATCTGTTTCGGAGATTTCTTGAACACGACCGGCGAATCGTCAAGATCGCCCAATGCCGCTGCTTGTTCCCAGCTCATCGTTTCTCCACCTTATGATTCATGCGAGATTGGTCCAATATCCCAGTATTTCGGAGTTGGCTTATCATTGATCAAGAATTCTTTATATGATCTTATTATTCGGGCGAAGAAAAGAAATGCGAAGTTCGGTCTTACGAGATATTGTCAACAAGGGCTTTTCCATGGCACATGCCACGCATAACGATCTCCACGCGCAAAGCCCGATGTTTGCGCCATTTGGTCCAGCAGGGTCGGATTTGATTCGAGTTGGCTCACGACGCTGGTTCTTGCAAACCGGTATGGCCGGACTTGGTGGCCTGTCGATGTCGCAGCTCTTACAACAACAGGCGCTTGCCGCGGGTTCGGCGAATTCGAATCCAAAGCCGAACAAATCGGTCATCTTGTTTTGGTTGTCGGGTGGTCCCAGCCAAATCGACATGTGGGATCCGAAACCGGACGCTCCGAAAGAAATTCGCAGCCCGTTTTCGACGATCTCGACCAGCGTACCTGGGATTCAATTTGCGGAACATCTGCCGTTGCAGGCGTCGATCGCCAATAAGCTGTCGGTGATTCGCTCGGTCGACTGCCGAGCCAGCAATCATACGCCGATCACGATGCAGGCGGGAAACCCATTGGCTCGTCGCACGAACGACGGCATGGATGGCGGCGGATTTCCGTCGATGGGATCCGTTGCCGCGAAGTTTCGTGGCGCGAACGATCCCGAAATGCCGGCATTCGTTGGATTGGCTAGGTCATGGACATCGGATGTCTGGGGCGCGGGGCAGATGGGAGCAGACTTTGAACCTGTCAAAGGACTGGAATTGACGGGCAAGTTCAAGCTGCCAAAAGGCATCGCCGTCGATCGTCTGCAAGACCGCGACACGCTTCGGCGTCAATTCGACCGTTCGCGGCGGCATGTCGATCAACATCAGACGTTGGAACGTTTCGACCGGTACACTCAACAGGCCTACGAAATGGTACTGTCCGGCAAAGTCGAGAAAGCATTCGATCTCTCGAAGGAATCCGACAAGACCCGCGAGGCATACGGACGAGTCAGCGTGGGCGAGAAAGCTCTGTTGGCACGTCGGCTTGTCGAATCGGGAGCCAGTTTCGTGTTGGTCAGCGGAGCGTGGGGATACTTCGACCATCATGGCGACAATGTGCGCTGGGGTGGCATCGAAAAGGGCTTGAAGCCGTTGTTGCCACGCGTCGATCGTGCATTGTTCGCGCTGGTCAACGATCTGGAACAGCGTGGTCTGTTGGACGACACATTGGTCTTGATGATGGGAGAATTCGGCCGATCACCCGTTATTAACAAGGAAGTCGGACGCGACCATTGGACCAACGTCATGTCGATGGCGGTCGCCGGTGGTGGAATGGCGCATGGCCAAGTCATTGGCAGCACCGACAACCGTGGCGGCGCGATCAAGTCGGCCAGTGTCCGGCCACAGGACCTCGCCGCGACGACGTTCCGGCACCTGGGGATCGATCTCAACACCCACTGGGTGAACTCGCGAGGCCGCCCGATTCCAATCGTGACGGAAGGCGGCCGCCCGATTCCGGAATTGACTTGAAGTAATCGGGCAAAAAACTGGCCAGCCGGATGTGTCGGCTTCCGGTATTAGTGGCAATCGGCGCACTCACGTCCGCCGCTCGCCTGCATTGAAACTACCCATAGAATGACCGATTCGACTGTATGAAGACTACTGCGACGCCGCATCGGTCGGTTTTGCTTCCGTCAATTCTCGTAGTGCTTCGCGCAGCGGTTCGGCAAGTTTGGGACCGCCACCGACGAACAGACGCGTGACTTTACCTGCTTGGTCGATGACGACCGTTTGCGGAATCGCCGTGACTGCGTATTTGGCCGCGACAACTCCGTCGAGGTCCAACACGACGGGCATTTTCAGTTTGTGACGTTCCAGCATCGACTTGATTTGCCGTGGTTGCTCTTCCATGTTGACGGCAATCAGCTCGACGCCCTTATCCGCGAACTCGTGGGCGATTTCGTCGATCAGCGGCATCGTTTGCAGGCACGGACCGCACCATGTTGCCCAGAAATCGAGAATCACGACTTTGCCTTTATGGTCGGCTAAGTGAAATCTCTTGCCATCCAGCAGATCCAATTCAAAATCCGGACTGGGTTGGCCAACCAGCGGCGATTGCGTGCCGGACACAATGTTGTTTTCAGCATCGCCCGCGCTTGCCTGAACGAACTTAGGCTCGGTTGCGTGATGCAGTCTCCAGCGGTGATAAGCCAGTTTTGCCGCCGCTTGCTCAATGTATGGCCCGAACAACAACTGATCGACCTTCGTGATATCCGTGCGGCACGCTCCCAAAATTTCGCTCGTTCCCGACAACGTCGTGTTCTCTAGTTTTTCCGCGACAAACGTCAAACGATTCCCGTCGGCGCGCAGCGTCTGGACGCGGGTTGCACCGGACGCATCGACCGAGGCCACCGGCACCGACTCGTCGATTAATTCGTCGGCGTGGAGCCAAATAATTTGCGAGATTCGGTCTCGCGGAAGCTTGCGAGTTTCCAACCGGACTTCAATCGTCAGGAAGTTTTCGTCCATTTCCATGACGCGGCCGCGCAGGAAGTCGCCGTTCTTCGCGCAGATCAAATGCGTCGGCGGTGAGTTTTTCAGATTGCGCGGCAGCGTGAGCAACCGCTGACGTTTTGTCTTCGCCAGCCTGGGCGCGCCGCGTGTGGCGGTTAATTCGATGCTCTTGACTTTCTCGTGCTTGACGAACGTGGCTTCCGACAACGGAGTCTTAAACGTGATGCCGTCTTCGTCGATTCCGGCGACATCGCACGGGATCGTATCACCGCAACGCAAATGCATCGATCGCACGTTGGTGGAAGCCTTCGGCGGTACCGGCACGTTTCCCGTAAGCATTTTCTTGAAGATGGCACCAAAGCCGGCTGGACGACGGACTTGAGCGGCCCGCGCCGGTTTGGCAACCCGCTTGGGTTTTGGCGGCGGATCGCGATAGACGATCCGGCCCGCGACTCCTAGCTGCATTGGGCTGGCATTGATGCTGAGGTTGGGACGCCATACGAGACAACTGGCATCCGACTGCTCGGCACCGTTGACCAACCGTCCCTTCATCCGCAAGCCGCCGATTTCCAATCGCCCCACACGTCCCGTTGTTTTTATTGCCGCCACCGGCTTGTCATGCGAAAGCGCGACCAACGAACGTAATCCCGTGAGCGGAAGACGCAATGGCTCTTTCACGCCAGCGCAGGTCAGCGAGATGTGCGTGTCCTCGATCTTCATCAGTTCGCCGCTAAACCGCGAACCGTCTTGGTACACGACACGCAACCGTCGGCTCAACGTTGCCGTTGCCGACTCGGGCGACGAATCCGGCACATCAGGAATTGTCATCGGCGAGAGAAATACATCGGTGATGTTTTTGGAATCGACTTGCGTTTGATTATTGCCGTCGCGGACCGTGAACTTCTTCGATTTCGCATCGTAGGCCTCGAGATGGCCATACACGACCGATCCATCACTTTTGTGCAGTCTCGCCTTTTCCGCCTGGACGGATTGCAGCGGCACGCCATTCCAACGGCTGATCCGTAGCCGTTCCAAGCGGACATTACCCTTTTTGTTCGTCAAACGCAGTCCGCCGTGTACTTGCGGTTTCTTACCGTTGACTTTTAATTTTGCCAATGGCTCGCCGCGCCGCGAAAATAACTGCATGCTTTGTTGCTCTTGATCCAGGTAGGCTTGCACGCGGATGTGTCCTGGTCCGGTTGAAACTTGCTGCAGAGACGCCAAGTCGGCATCCCGCCTCGATTCACCGATCGCGACCAAGTCACTGTCCCACACCTCAAAACGGAACGCGTGTTGGACGGTCGTGGTTTTGTCATTGACACCAAGCGCGAACAGGAAGTCTGGTTTGCTCTTCCACGACAGTTCGAATTCGATGACGGCTTTCACCGGCAGACGAAAGTCGCCGTACATGGTCGCACCGGCTACGTCGGTGGCGGGCATGCCTCCCTCGTCGCGCCACTGTTGTTTGGCCGATCCACTTTTCCAACCGGCCAATCCGCTGGGGCCGAGATAGATCAACTCGGCGCCTTGCCAGCGATAAAATCGACGAATGTGTTTGCGCCGCACATGGATTCGGCCAATCCGTTCATCGTCGAGCGACACGTCGTCGTCATTTAAGCCCAGCAGATTGCCGTACAGCACATCACCGCCAACCAGTTCAAAGCAGTATTCACCCGTCGGCTTTGGTTGCTGTTTCGGCAATGCGTAATGCACGGTGTTGACGGCACTCAATGGAAACTCAAACGGCTGTGTAAAAAACGCGGACTGCCAACGCAACACGTTGGGGTCGTTCGAACCGCGCAACTGCCCCGACAAGTAGCTCTTGTCCGTAAGATGCAACACGGAACCGGCCGGTTGGTCAGCCGCGATCGCGACGGTACCCAGACAAATGCAGAGATAAGCAACGACGGGACAACCAAGTGTGCTTATCCCCAACGCGGCAAAGTCTGGCGCTGGTTTCCACCTCTTTACGCCGCGTGGAACGAATTGTGACAAATTCAACCGTGCGCGGTATAGGAACTCGATTCGACGCGACATGCCCGCAACTCTCTTTCGTCGGCAAGCTGACGCATGCCGCTAGCCGGTTTCAAATTAACGTTCGTAAATCGGAAGGAATCGATAGTTCAAAGCCAAGGCCAACAGCGACAGCGACGTACTGACTGATGCGCCGTGCTGGCCGGGAAAGCTGCCGTCCGCTTGCTGCGTTGCCTTGAGCTGCCGCACGAGGAACTTGTTCCATTTCTCCCACGCCTCGACATCTCCTTGAAACAACGCCTGAGCTTGATAGTAACGCTGATAATTCACCCAACCGAATCCCGAGCGGCCGGCGAATTCCAACTTTCCGGTGAGATGTGCGAGTGTTGCTTTGTATTGCGGCAAGTCTTTTCGACGGGCGACCGCGAAAACCAGCGAGGCGATCGAGGTACGAGCCAGTGATTCGCCAAAACTGCCGATTCCAGAATAACCCACCAGCCCGGAGGACGAAGTCATTTTTCCGTAATACGAGATTGCTTTGTCAATCGCTTTATCGGGAACTTCGATACCCGCGTTGCGGGCCGCCAACAGTCCAACCAAGATCGCTCCGCTCACCGACGTGTCGGCGTCGGTCGAACTGGGTGAATAACGCCAGGCGCCGACGGAATTGTTCTTTTGCGAGGTGAGCGCCGCGCGTACGGCCAATTCCAAGGCGGCACCGATCGATCGCTTCGCTTTGCCTTCCGGCCAAATAAAGCGGTCATCGACGGCGCCATAGGCTTCGGCCAGCGCCAGCATCGCAAAGCCGTGATGGTACATGCTGTTTCCTAAATAGCCGGTACTGGCATTTTGATCGGTAATGAGTTTTCGGACGGCACGGCGGACATTGTTGCTGTAGATCCCAAAATTGGGATCTTCGCCAGAGGCCAAAAACACCATCAATCCCAATCCGGTCACTCCCGGTCCCGATTGGCCGCCCGTCCAATCGCCGTTGCGAGATT
>CAUZVF010000278.1:0-6835 GCA_963582955.1 Planctomycetota bacterium | reverse complement strand
GCGGTACGAGACGCCGGACTGCAAGAACTGACGTGGGTCATCTCGCGTTAATGCTCACACGTTGCGCTAAGAAAGTGGGAACGAATTAGTCCCCGGAAATCAGTTGGGTACCACACCGTGCCGTTCAGGCAAGGTGTGCGGCGCAGCCGCCGGAAATCGCTCTGCCACGATCAGACCGAAAATACAGCCTCGCAAAGCGCGCCAGTGAGCACTTGTCACAACAATTGCTTTCAGCCAGCGAAAGAACAGTTTCCAGTCGCTGCGCGACACGCCTTGCCTGAACGGCAAGACGTGCTACCCATCAGAATTGCTTTTCGGGAATCAATTCTTTCTCAGTTTCTAAGGATTGTTGGTGGAATCGGCGGATTTCTTTTCGGCGGGTCCGTTGCTAAAGAAATCCCGGAACAGATCGTTCTGTATCGCTTCGGCTGCGAGTTCGTTGGCTCGTTCATTCGGGTGCGCGTCGAAACGGCTGACGATCAGACCTTCCTCGACATGCTTTGATAAAATCGGTTCAAGATCGACGACGGGGATGGTCTTGTTCTGACAATAATCAACAATCTGTTGGTGCGCGGAACGGAATGGATATTCCGGACCCAGGTTGTGAAGGAAGGGGAAAATCACGATACGAAAGTCAGCATCGTTGTCGCTGCACAATTCGGCGACTTGGTCCAACTTGAGCTGCATCCTTTGCCACGGTTCGCCGTCGTAGTACTCTTGGACAAATTCGTAGTAGTTTGTAACTTCGGGAACGCTGGACTGTCGCAGTCGAAAGTACATCAAATTGAAAAAGTAGGTATCCCGAAACAGAAAGAATTTCGGTGCGCCAACGCGTTCAGAAAAGTCGTTGTAAAACGTGGCGTGGCGTGGATGAAAGGTCTCGATATCGTTCAGGCAGATGACGTACACGGCCGTGTCGATCTGAAAGCCGGCCTCGAATAGTTTCGTCAGTTGCAGTTCAATCCAGTGCAGGTCGATCCCAGCATCACCAAGATTCGCAACGACGAATTCTCCAGGACGTTTCTTTTCCAATTCGACGGCAACCCGATTGCTGAAACGATCCTCGATTCGCGGGATTCCGTGGCCGAATGTGAAACTGTCGCCGAAGAAGCAGACCCGCTGCTGGCCGTCCGCCAGTCGTTTCGGAAAGTCGCAGACGTCACGGTAATTGAATCCCGCGCCGTTGCTGATTTCCAACGGCCTTCGTTGTGGGTCGGCGTGGACAGCATACCACTTTTTCGACACGTTGGTCATGCTGAACGAATCCGTCGAATCGTAAATCACGGCGAAATACAACTCGACCAACGTTAGCAGCGCGAGCACCATCCAAGTGGAAAGACCGATTTGCAGGAACAGACGTCGGCGCGGATTGTCTTTCGAACGCCTCCATTGGGTGACGAGGACATAGAACAGCACAATCCCGACGACGATCCAACCCGCCATCACCAACAGATAATCAAACAGGTGATTGAGTAGTGCCATTGCGAGTCACTTTTTCACCGTGTAAATGGGACTCGACCATGCCATGTGACCATCTTCCTGAACAACGCACACGTACAATGGGTTGTCACCACGTTTTAAGTCAGCCCACTTCGGCGTAAATCGAAATGCCAATTCGCGCCGCCGGCCGCGCGCTGGCAGCCGAAAGGCCGAGACTCTCTTGCCAATCCCGCCCAATTCATAACTACGGCCTTTGGTTCCTAAACGCGAGAGATCGACGGAGAATTTCTTCTGTGTTGTCGAAACGTGCAACTTGCCGGTGTTGGGTTTGTCGAGTTCGACGATGACTCCGGCGACACCACCAGTTGTCAGCGACTGCCATCGCAATTCGGAACGACCCACCTGAGTGCATCTCTTTTCGATGTTGTGGAAATTGATCGTTTCGAAACTGCGGATGCGGTTGCCGGAAAGAATCAGTCCGCCATCCCAAGTTACTTGCCGGCCACGGCCTCGAACCGTAGCGCCCTCCCACTGGATTTTGACACGGTTACCAAGATCGCTGGATTTGTACGGACGAATGGTTTTAAGCACGTGCATCGCGTTGCGGAATTCGACACGTTCGATCGAATCCGTGCCGTTTACACGGACTTGGAATTCTGGGATCGTCTGTTGGGTCACGGCAACGATCGAGCCCATCGGTATGCCGCCGTTGGTCGTCACTTCGAGTGCGATTCGAGCGCCGGTCGTGGCGTAAACTCGCCGTGATTGATAGGCGTCCCAAACACTGTCGCGGTTGAGTTGTTCGGCCAATATGCACGTTAGTCCTCCATAACTGCCAAACGTGCTGGCTCCGGGGTAACTGGCTCCGGGACGGCCCTTGTGTCCGTCGGAATTGGCCACGATGGCGATGCGATAGCCACGGCTGAAGGCGTCATCGAGCATCCACTCGAACGTGCCCCACGCCGAATGCACTTCGACCGCGGTTTCGAGCACTTCACGGTGCCGCCCGAGATCGGCGTAGCGGCCCCCAACATGGGCAAACAGTATGGCTGGCGGTTGGCTGTTCTCGAATCGGTCGAATAACTCTTCAACATTCTCGCTGCACGGAGTTTTCGATTCCGCTTCCGAAACCAGAGCACGGCCGCTGCGGCTGATTTCGCCTCCTTCGGTTCGAAACAAGACGTTTCGGTCGCCGCCGAGTCCTGTGTTTCCACTCCATTCCCAACCGGGAAAAGTCACGAACCGTCCGGGCTGGTTGAACCGTCGCGTTGTCTCTTGAATCTCGCGCCAAAAGTCGTCGGTGATCTGAAAGTCGTTGCCTTGATGAGCACACGCGTCGACGAAGGCATAATCGCGAGCAAACTTAAAATAGTCGTCGATGCTATTCGAGCCAACAGTTTCTTCACTCTGGCCGTGCAGATCAGCCCAGAAGCGGCCGTACTTGTCGTTCTTGCAAACGACGATTGGATTCGTTTCAGCTTCAAGACCAGATGTCTCGTCAGAAATCGGAATCGTGTAACAACCAGGATCAGAGAATCCAGGATGCGACAGCTTTCGCGGTCGCCCGATTGGGTTGCCCCACTCGTCTTCGAGTTTCCAACGAACGGCCACTTTTTGGTCTGGGGCGATCAAACTTGGCGCGATGGCGATCAATCGGACTGGTTCCCCGGGAACAATTCGAAAAGTTGGCGATTTCGACAGTTGTTCATAGACGTAGGTCGCATAACGGTCGACCAGTACACGGAGTTCGAAAGTGTGTTCGACAAAAGTCTGCGTGCGCCAGCCTGGCGATCCGCCAGATTGATCGCCGAAGGTAATCGTGATTCGGTCGCCCTTTCGCAAGTATCCCTGTAGGACTTTGACATGGATCGTCTTGCCCCACGGACGTGTGTTGTCCTTCAAGTCATAACGTAATTGTAAGTGCGCGCCATTCGACGCCACCGCCGTCACAAAGTTGGGCGCCGAGGGATCATCAAACTGAGGACGGCCGGCATCGGTCGCGTAACGCATGACGATCTTCAGCGAACCCGTGTCGTCGATACCAGCGAACCCGGCGGTGTAGGTTAGCCGGCAAGTCTGAAAACTTCCCGCGACGACCGATCCCCGCAGACTGCATGCAACTTTTCCCAAGTCGTTCGACAATCGTAGCCTCTATTCCTGCTTGCGTTTCAAGATGATGAAATATCCGCCGGTTTTGTCCGGCAGCATTTCCCACTGATCGGGTTGGTCACGCAGTTCGCGGACGTCACTGGGCTTCTTGATCGTGCTGTATTTGTGCTGAGTATCGATGACAATGTAATCGGTATCGTCGGGCACCTTGCTTTCGTAGTCGCTGATCTTTCTTAAATAGTGACTGTAGTCGTACGATCGCTCGAAATGAGTGAATTGGGGATGGACAAAATCAGTAGACGCGACGCGCGCGTCGTTAGGAATTTGTTCGAGGACTCGCGGGAACACGTCGGCCCGCTTACCGGGAATATACAGTTCCCGCCAATAGACGACACGTCCGGAATCCCAGAACTTGGCGCTCAATGGAGTCATGCCGATGAGGGCTCCTGTTGTCAGAGCACTGGCAAAACAGAACGATGCTGAGAACATGATGCCGCGCTGCGGATTCTGTGCTTTGGTGCTTCGCACGCATCGCGCGGCCACCCAACTCGCGACACGAGAGACATTGCCCAACCCCACAGCGGCAGCCCAGAAAACGATTGGCACTAACGGGGCGTGAAAGTGATGGAAGGGAATTAGCAGTTCGTTGGGTTGATCCACCGACAACTGCAGCAGACACAACACAGCGAAAAGCGGCAGACAGACTGCCAAACGTCCCAAGGAAAGCAGCGGCAGAAACCCGATGGGAAGCAACAGCAGCAGCCCATAGATCAGCGAACGCAAACTGAAGAGACGCCCCAATACCAATAACGGTGATTCGAAAGCTGTCTGAACGATGTCGCCCGGCGAGTTACCGAGTTCCCCGAAATACCGATAGAAGTGCGGATCATCGCCACCGCGAAACCATGGGAGCACCACAAACACAACGGCTAGCAGATACAGCGTGGCCGACAAGGCAACTCCGGACCCGAACACAATCCGACGGCGCCGTTGTGTCGCGTCAAATTCCGCATCCGTTCTTGCTCGCCAAGCGTCGAAGGCAATCCACAACCCCAACGGCGCAACCACCAGCGCATAGTCCTCTTTGGCCGAAAGCGTGATGAGCATCAGCACGATCGCTCGGCCAAAATGACGTCGCTCGAGTTGGTCGATCGCGAACAGCAATGCGGGAACGCCAAAGCTGATTGGTCGAAATGTTTTCAGATCGATGGCGATGTCGAGAAATTGCATCGGGAAATACAACAAGTAGGCACCGGCCAACAACGTGGCTGCTCGTGCCGAACAGACATGACGTCGGGCGATCCAAAAAATCGGGATCGCGGCGGATGCCAGCGCTAGCGATTCACACAGCTCCAACAGCCGATGCGACGGCCAAATCACATGCAATGGAATCAATAGAAGATGAACGACCTGAATGTGTTCGCCGAGAAACAGACCTTGGTCCAGGTAACTTCGAAACCCTTTTCCGTGTGTCAGGTTCCAAAGATGTTCCTCGTACATTGCCGAATCGCCATGCGGAACGCGCAGACCCTCGTAAAGCTGCCAGTTCATTGCCGTGAAAACCAAGACAAAGACGCCAATCATCGACCAAACAGCGAGTGGGATCCGTTTCGAATTCGAAATGGCCGGCACTTCGTTGTCATCGGCCGTGGTTCCCGTTGCGAGCATCGAACCGAATGTCGCTAGCCAACCGGCCAGAATAAATGCCTCGAACAGATGAGGTGTCGCCATCAGGATCGATTGCAGGCTTTCCAAACCGAACGAAAATGCGGTGACCCATAGGATCTCCCACAGTCCCGCCAACAGCCACCAGTTCCAGCCGAGGAATCCCCAATCCGCAACCGCCTGGCGGTAAGGAATCTTGCGTCGACGGGAAATCCACACCGCTCCCAACGGCCAAGTGACAATTGCCATCAGCGAGAAGACGACCAGAAACGGCAGCCATTCGACATTGGCCGTTTGCAGGTCAGCGGATATCTGGCCGTTGACACTCGAGACAAGTTGCCGCCAAGTCACATCGCTCATGAAGAACGAGGCCGACAGCCGCGTTTGAAACATCGATTGCACAACGAGCGAATGCAGCACAACACCCGAACAAATACTAACAGCAGCCCACAGCAGCGGGATTGGTGAATTGCGAGTTGTCCGTACGATTCCCGTCATGCCATCAACTTATTTTGAACGCAAAAGAGAACACCATTGCATTTTCATGTGTCAAAGGGGGTTGACCCGGCAGATTCTCGCTCGAAGAATTCAACGGGGCCGGATCATCGGTGCGCGGCATTCCTTCCCGGAACTGTTTACGCGAAGTGATTGAATCTGTGTCGGAGTACGTTTTCTCATGACAAACATTACTGAAGACACCATCGTTTGGCGAACCGATCGAAACGGCTCGCTGCAAGCTAGTCGCTGCACGGCATGCAACGGAGTTGGACGAAACCATGCCGGCAGCCGCGTCGGTGAAAATTGTATGCAGTGTGACGGGCTGGGCTGGTTTGGAATGGACCCCGAGATGCCAATTTCTGCCCAACCGGGATCGATCGAGAAGATCGTCATGCTCAGCGTGCGCTACCGCTCGGGATTGCCTTTGTGGAACAAGAATGACGGCCCCGACTTGCTGGAAAACGCCGGCTGTCAACCATCCGCGTCAACGGCCGGTTAGCCCGAATCATTCGTAACCCGAAGCGTGAGCGAGGAATCCCCGGCGTTCTCCTCGCTTACGCTTTTTGAAGTTGCGCTTTTTGAAGTTGCGGAGCGGCGACAGCGAATAGCCTGGGGCGTGAGCCCCAGGTTTTTAGGGACAATTTGTTCCGTGAGCCCCGGAGGGGCGGTAGCAGACTGTGCGCGCATGTGCTGTCGCCCCTCCGGGGCTAAGACCTCGTTTGCTCTGGTTTTCCTGGGGCTGACGCCCCAGGCTATTCACTGTCGTCCCTCCGGGACTATCAATTGCGCAAATTCAAAACTTATGTTGCGGGTTACGATTTGCGCGGAGCTTTACGTGAGATAGTCACAAAATCTTTTCGCAGAAGAGTTTGCTTCACTGCTTCATTAATAATCCGCGTTAGTGCTGGTGAATCACATGAGGTTCGACCCTAAAACAAGAAAAGCCGCCGAGCGGTGATTCGCTCGGCGGCTGGGATTCCTGTCCGGAATTCGAGAACAGAAAGCAGAAAGCAGAAAGCAGAAAGCAGAGTCATACGTGATCGAAGGCATCGTCTTTTCGCGTTTTCCTGTCTTGATTACGCACATGCGATGACATGTGTTGGCTCTCTTATCACGATTCCTT
>CAUZVF010000277.1:0-6838 GCA_963582955.1 Planctomycetota bacterium | reverse complement strand
AAAGGGCGCCTCCCGCGTATACTGCGAGGGAAACACGAGGTAGTCGCCGTCTTCGAGTGACTCACGCAACGCCAACTCATGGCCTACCAAATGCCCGACTACGTGTGCCAGCACCTTGCGCTCGCTCTCCTCGTCCGCTATCCGTTCCTCCGTGCTCAACGAGAACTCTCCACGCAACACCGCTTCCTCTTGCAGGTGCCCAATCCCGCGCGGGTCGTCCTTCGCTGCGATGACGATGGCCGATGCGTAGGCGTCCACATAGCTGGGCTGAAGCAGGATTTCGTCGTCGTCCGCAACTTGCGGCCTACGGGAGCGTACATGGTGGTCATTGTCGCTGAAGCTCGCGTTGTCCCCGGAGCCAGCGCCGGGGATGTAGGGTCGGAGGACATCCACGACATCCGTTTGCTCCAGCCTCAGCAGGTAGGCGGCAAACTCCTCGTCTGACACTTCACCGTCCAGGCCGCTTCTGAATGCTTCGCGCAATTCCTCGACCAGCACGAGCTGGCCATGAGCGGCATCTTTCTTGAGGTCGGCCACAAAAGTACGCACGCGTTGCATGAGAAGAGTCGAACTGACCAGGGGCACAGAGCTCCAATCGATATTCCGGCGAATGGCGTCAGAAAGTTCCTCGGCACCTTCGCCGGTCTTGGCGCTCGTGCGAATATAGCCGGCAAACCCGTGCTGCTTCACAAAACGTTCGATATTCTCATCGCTAACGCCTGGTCGAGAGCTTCCGACCAGTAAAGCGCCCCGCCGAAGGGATCGGTCTCGCTGCGGGCGTCAAACAACACCAGCGCCACCGACGCATCCTCCATTTGAAGCTGGTGAATGAGCCGGTAGCCGGGCTGACCGGCCAGATCCCAGAGGACGATTTCACGCTGCACAGGCTCGCCGTGGTCGCCAGTCGTTTTGGTGGACCCAAAGGTATGCACCTTGCGTCCATGAGTAGATTCCGTGAGTACGAAATGCTGGTGAACCAATCGCTCGGCAAGACCGGTCTTGCCCACACCCGTATCGCCCACCAGCAAGACCTTCGCCAGGGCGTAGCTGGCCGTGCGCTCCCGCGAACTCAGCGCGGCCTCAGCCCCTTTGCCAAGCAGCGCGTCATAGTCCAACTCCCAGAGGTGAATCTGACGGCCTTTTTCTTCCTCCGGAGCGTCTGGCTCCGAGTTGGCGACGGCCAGCAGCGGCAGCGTGGGATGAAAGGCGAGCGCGGGAATCCACTCTCCTGCACCCATCGATGACGGGATGACCGCGACCGTCTCCCACGTCTCGCAGTTCCACACGCGTATGGTTTGATCGCCACTCTTCGAGGCCAGCAGCCGCCCGTCCGGTGAGAACGCGACGATATCGATACGATCGGTGTGCCCCTCGAGCGTGCGGAGCAGCTTGCCGTTTTGCGCATCCCAGAGCTTCACGGTGTTATCCCGACTCCCGCTGGCCAACGTCCTTCCCTGCGGATCAAACGCCACGGAAAACACAATATCCGTGTGCCCTTCGAGGGTGCGGAGCAGCTTGCCGCTTCGCGCCTCCCAGAGCTTTACCGATGTGTCAGTACTACCGCTGGCCAGCATCCCGCCCTGCGGATCGAACGCCACGCTCAAGACCTGTGCTGTGTGCCGTTCGAGCGTGCGAATCAGCTTGCCGCTTCGTGCCTCCCAGAGCTTCACCGTATCGTCCCAGCTCCCGCTGGCAAGCATCCCATCCTGCGGATCGAACGCCACACTGAAGACCGAACCATCGTGCCCTTCGAGCGTGCGGAGCAGCTCGCCGCTTCGCGCATCCCAGAGCTTTATCGTTGCGTCATCGCTCCCGCTGGCGACCGTCCCGCTCTGCGGATCAAACTCCACGCTATTAACTCTCTGCGTATGACCGTCAAGAGTGCGGAGAAGCTCGCCAGTTCGCGCGTCCCAGAGCTTCACCGTCTTGTCAGCGCTCCCGCTGGCCAGCATCCCGCCCTGCCGATCAAACGCTACAGTCATGACATCACGCTCGTGCCCTTCGAGCGTGCGAATCAGCTTCACGCCCCGCGGCAGCTCGCGTTTGGCACCATCAACGGCTTTCGGCGTTTTGCGTTTCTTCTTCGCTGCCATCTCTAAAGTCCTTCATTCAACAATCGATTGAATCGCTTGGTTTCAGGATCAACCCGTATTGAGAATTGCGACGGCTTTCGCTCTTGACTGTTTTAGATGATGTTGTGTGAAGTTGCGAACTCTCAGGCCGCAAAGCACGGGTCGAGCCCGTAGCTCGTACAGTCCGTCGGAAAGTCCGAGGTCAACGGGGAACGAGAATCTGATAAGTTTGTCCCCCAAGAACTGGAGAGCCCCCGTTTCTTGTCCCCGTTCTGACAGGTCCCAAGTTCGCCCATTATCGCAAGACAACGGGAAGGGACACAAATGTTCTATTCAAAGCAAGATCTGGTGCAGAAATCGAAATTACTATCAGTTTTCGTAGCTGAACATCAAGCTCTATGATGAAAAAATGAAAGTAGTTCAACGGCAGAAATGCTCAAACAATAACGCTGAGCGTTGATTTCATGTTTAGCTCACGATTCGGCACAAAATCTCAAACGAGAAAAGGTTCCAGGAACGGTTGTTCTGTTCGCGCTGAAAGATCGCTTTGCCACGTTCGGCATCGCCCAAGGTTAGCGATGTTGCCGCGAGTTCGCGCAAGAACGACTTCTTAAGTTCTGCCGTCAGCGATGGCTTGTCGTCCTGCGCCACGGCAGTTGCTGGCAAAGCCAAAGTCAGGCACACGAATACACAGGAGATTACACGCGTCAGATTCACGATTACCGGAGATACATTCAAGGAGTTCATTTGTTAGTCATTCGCACGGGTTAAGTCACCTGCAGGGAGCGGGGTTCATCAAAGGCATTTCAAAACTAGTCTTCGGGGCCTATGAGCGGCAGGGCGCTAGCCGCCGGGATCTCGCCAGCAACACCGGCGGCTAGCGCCTTGCCGCTCAATCCACCATCTTGATCAACCTCAGGACCGCATGACCTTCTTTGGATGTCAGGTCAAGTTTGTGTCTGGTTTCTTCGTCGACAATCGTGACTTCAAATGTTGCGATCTTCGACCACTCGAGCGTTTTTCCGTCGGCACTCTTGAATTCCTCCCTGCCGATCACGATCTGCTGCGGGCCCTGGCCGCTGATCCTTTTTGCGTAGGAGAAGTTTCCGAAATTGTCTTTTCTGCGCAGGAAACTGCTTCCGACGCTCAATCGCAGTGACAGCCGTTTCCCCTGCGGATTGATGGTCAGTGAGAGCTTTCTGGTGTTTGAACGATCCAGCTCAGGACTTTGAAACTTGTAGGTCTTGATGCTCCGCTGATCTCTCGTGGACCAGTCCTGAATGCCATTTCTGAAGTCTTCAAACACGTCACCAGGCTTCGCCATCTTCGTCAGCGATTCCAGGTTGACTGATTCCGGAACAATCGCGTGTTCGAAGGAATTCAACACAAAGGTTGAGGTCTCCCCTCGCTCAAGCTGCTGTTTCTGACTCAGCCTGTAGCGACAGAGTGCGAACACATAGAGCGGCAGATCCTCATGGACCGGCACATCCACCGACCAGGTGCGCCCCGATCGTTTTGCATCAGCTCTGTTCCAGAATCGGGTTCTCGAATTGGGGTCGTAGCTGAAATAGATCTCCGTATTTACCAGTCGATCCTGATCAGCCGGAGTGACGGCCAACGTCGCCACACCGGCGTCCACACTGAACGTCGAAGGTGGCGTGACCGGGATGTTCTGATCGGATCCCTTCAGGTACTGGTTGAACCATTGATTCAAGAGCACCCGCTGTTCCGGCCCCGGACCGTGGTTTTGATGAATGTTGGTGCTGACCCGCCAGTCCCGGTGTTTCAACAGCGCCATCGATTGATAGATCCGCTCGAAAGTCGAGTGGAAATCATTGGAAGAACTGATAAAGAGCACGGGACACTGCACCAGCGGCCAATAAGCGCTGGCGTCGATCGTACTCTTATAAAGCTCCAGATTCTGGAAATGCTGTCGGATGCTGCTTCCTTCGATGCCTCCGGGGAAATCCACGTATTTGAATCCCGTGCCTCCGATGAAGGGAACTACCGCTTTGAGCCGCGGATCGATGGCCGTCAACGCTGTAATCATGCCGCCCATCGAGAAGCCTGAGAAACCAATTCGATCCGGGTCGACCTCCGGCTGCTGTTCGAGAAACGTAATAGCTCGCCTGGCCGCGACGGTCAGCAGAAACCAGTTGGCGTTACGCGGGCTCGGAACAGGATCGATCGAGTATTCATCCGGCAGAAGATTCCGTTTCCAGCCTTTCCTCAAGGCTTTGGAGTAGAACCGTGGTCCCTGAGTCGGATCGACCTTTCCCCAGTCCGTGTTCACGTCGATCCCGTTCTCAAGGGGCCTGCCGAGCCAGTTAATGTCGACCGTCGCAAAGCCCTGCTTTGCGAAATAGGTCCCGCGGCCCCGCTCAGCTCGCTGCCCGCCACCATGGCTCCAGACAAACGCCGCGTTCTTTTTACCGTTGGCCGGGAAGGCATAGTAAGCCGCGATACGAGCGTCGGCTCCTCGGAACGTTCCAACTTTGAAAGTCACGTAACGCGTGACAACTCCGTCCGCCTTCCATTCTTTGACGACCTGCACCTCGAGCGGTTCTTTCCTCGCGTCGTAATCCTTCCAAAGGTCCGTCACGTTTTGCGGAACTTCGCCTGCTTTGTAGGGCGTAAAGGTTTCGTCAGCGTATGCGGTGGATAGGCACAGTCCAACGCCGAGGTAAAGGACGGACACGCAATAGACGGGAATACTCATAAGGTATGTCTCTTGACAATCCGGATGATCAGTCGCGACCGCCGCGTTCAAGCGATTCTGGTTCGAGACCTCGGTCGCCCCCACCGCCGCAATCAAACGCTTCTTGTTAAGCTTAGCGGTTTCATCGACCGACTTACGTAGAATTGCTTCGGTGTCACGGACATGCACGAGGGCGACGTGCTCAGTTGGGAATCAGAATCGAAGAGTATTTTATGCTGATCGGTCGAAACACGTGGTGATCGGGATCGATCGCCACGCATATCAACTTGATCAACAGCAATGTCAGGGCGATGAATTTCATTGGAAATCGCGGCCAATCAATGTCTTTGAAAGCACGGCGGCGTCACGCGTGAACTCACGGCTCAGCGTTTCGTTCGTCTTGAGGATTTACCTGAGTCATTCTTACCTTCTACGATTAACCTCCTCGAAATCATCCGTGCTGCCTGGTTACCGGCTGGCTTCGATCCGAACCGTGCAGTCGTCGCGAGCGCGCTGTTCAATCTGGACGTCAATGTCGAGAAAAGTATTCAGCACGTCGATGTGTGTTGTGGAATGCTGCGATAAGTCGAGTGTTCGAAAGACACCGCCGCCACCGCCGAAGTGAGCGCCAAGGCCCATCGGCAGCAATAATTGGTCGGCCAGATGTTCTCCGACCGGAACGTCAGCTTTGATGTATCGGTTGCATTCTTTCCATGCGTTCTTTGCAACTTGTTCGGCCCGGACACCGAGTTTTCCGAAACCGCTGAAGAGTTCCGTGACGTGCTGGGACTGCAGTTCGATCGTGACAATGTTGCCGGGGCCGGCGGAATTATCGAGTTCTTCGACGTGAAAGCATGACTCGTTCCATTGAGACTTATTTTGGAGCGTGCGAATCTCGCGGCTGGCGATTTCGGGAGGCAGCTTGGCAACCGTCGCACAGGCTCGTCGCGCGAGTATTTTGCCTCGGTCCGTCAATTCGAGCCGTTTCAGGCTTGTTGACCCAGTGATCTCGAAGACAACCCGGCCACCACCGGCGGGATAAAATCCGGGCCGCTCTAGTTTCGCCGTGACGGCCGGACCCATGTTTCTTAGGAGTGGCAGGTAGGCGCGATCGATGAAATCAAACGGCGGTGCGTGCATATTGTGAGTCCCGCCTTCCAGCGCGACGGTCGATTTCGCATCGGCCAACAAGAGCGCCGGGAGTACAGTTTGCAAGACCAGCATTGTGCTGCCAGCCGTGCCGATCTTGAATTCATAGTCACCCGCGCGGACCTGATTTGGCAGAAACGTCAGCTCTTTCGAACCAATCGCGGCTCCTTCAGTCCGCGCATCGCATATCTTGGCCGCCGCCTTGACCGCGGTCAGGTGCTGTCGCATCAAACCCGATTTCTTCCGTCCGGCGCGGATGTGTTCGATGACGATCGGCGTCCCCGTCACGATCGATAGCGCCAACGACGAACGAACAATCTGCCCGCCGCCTTCGCCATGTGAGCCATCGATTTTCAGGAGCTTTGACATCTTCCGAGAACCCAAACCGTGCTGTCATTCGCCAGTCAACGCACCATCAAATTGCAATCTATCCCGGATTATTCAGGCGAGCGGTAGGCGTTAGCCCAATGGCACTCACTTTGGATTTCACCCTCCTTTGGGAGGGTCGCGAGGGACGAGCGTTGCAATTTGACGCAAGACGATTGACTTCGATCAACCTCCCCGGCCGCTACCGCGTCCGACCCTCCCAAGAGGAGGGTAAAGTGAGTGCCATTGGGCGTTAGCTTCCGACAACGATGCTCAGGGTTTGCCGGCAAGCTGACGCATGCCGCTCGCCAACACTGTGTATTTCGAGACTTTGGCGGAACCATTGTGCTCACAATTACTTCCGTCGAATTACCGAATGTGCATGAATAATCCGGGCTATCGCGAAAAGCTCGCGCTTCGAGCCTGACAATCGGACGGGTGCCGATTAAAATGTAATCAACGGGGCTCACCGTTTTTATATCGAGTTTGTCTGAATTTGCTAAGGGCGTTTTAAGTGCCATTTCGTGACCATTTCCGTCCACCTCTCAGCGAA
>CAUZVF010000276.1:0-6841 GCA_963582955.1 Planctomycetota bacterium | reverse complement strand
ATGCGGGCGACCTCGAGCTTCGACCCCCAAGCGTCCCGGCCGCGGTATCCCATCGACGCACTCGTGTCGCACACGACATACATGCGGACGTTGGTTTCCTGAGTGTATTTCTTCACGTACATGCGATCCGAGCGTGCGAATAGCCGCCAGTCCACGTGCCGCAGATCATCACCAGGAAGATATTTTCGGTACTCGCTGAATTCGACACTCAGCCCGTGAAAAGGACTCTCGTGCAGGCCGTGCAGGAATCCTTCGACCAGATAGCGTGCTTTCAAATCGAGCCCACTAAGCGCTGTCAGCACCTTCGGATCGAAGCGGTCAATCAGATGGGAATGTCTTTGCGTCGCAGTCACGGTTTTACCTGCTCTTTGGCGGCATCCGAGTCGCTCATCCGCGAAATCGCCTTGTACACAGCCGTCGTGAATTTTCCGGGATCGGCGTATTCGGAATTGGTCATGAGGACCATTCCATGTTTCCGGTGAGGATAAATCACCAGCCGCGTTCGTGTCTTTTCTTGGGAACCGTTGTGCGACACTTTCAGAGTGCCGTCCTGCTGTTCAATGAAGAATCCCAGGCCAATCTTAGTCGTCTGTCCGTCGGACGTCGCTTGGCGAGTCCACATCATTGCCTGCGATTCCTCGCTAATCAACTTTCCGTTGATGAGTCCGCTGGCGAATAAGGCCATGTCCTCGATGTTGGAAATGAACCCGCCGCCGCCCAACTTCCAACTGACGTCGGTGTCAGTCGAACGGACGATTGTTCCCAAAATCTTTCGATATCCCGTGGCGCGATGCGGGATTTCACACCACTGATAATCGGGCTGAAGCGTTGTCATTCCCAACGGACACGCGATGCGGCACCAAACCTGATCGGCGAATGTTTGTCGTCCGGCGCGTTGCACGACAGCGCTCAACAGGATGTATCCATGCGTTGTGTACGAGAACTTTTTACGCGGCTCAGCGATCAGCGGTGATTCCTTGAACGTATCGAGTGCAAGTACGACATTTTCAAACGGATTCGGACACGCGTATTCGCGCTCGGTCCTGATGACCCTACCGTTTTTGTAGTGGACAATGCCGCCTTGGTGACACAGCAGTTGCCGGCAAGTAATCGTAACTCCTTGATCGGGGAACTCGGGCACGTAACGCCGCACATCGGCGTCGAGGTCCAGACAGCCCCGCTCGGCCAATTGCACGGCCGCGATTGCCGTCAGTGGCTTCGACACCGACGCCCAGCGAAACAACGTGCGGCTTGTTACCGGGATGTTGTTCTCCCGGTCCTCGAAGCCGTAGCCCTGGATGTAGGCAACACGTCCGTCGCGGATGATTCCGATCGCAACGCCGACGGCCTGCTGACGAGCCATCTCGGCCTGAACGGCGCTGTCAACGGCTTTTGCAAGATCCGCTGCAATTTGAACTGGTGCGGCCGTCTGCGCGAACGAAAAATGTGCCGCGTTTGCAATGCAGAACAGAACGAAGAATTCAATTCTTAGCAATCGTCTCATGGTGTATTCCTTCCGACAGTTATTGTGTCGTTGCATGCTACCCATAAACAGTGCGACAGCTAAACTGTTACGCTTCATAAATTGGTTTTCTCAATGACACGGAGCACGCGACGCATGGCCAAGAAGTTTCTGGTGGCGATCACCGATTTGCTCAAGGACGAATTGGAGCCCGAACTTGAAGTCTTGGGAGACATTGCCGAGATCACTTGCCTCGACGCCCATCACGAAGACGAATTGGTCGGCCGGATCGAGGACGCCGACGCGATCATGATGTATCACAACCTGAAGATCACGTCCGCGACGCTGGACCGGCTGACTCGTTGCAAACTGATCGTGCGCTGCGGCGTTGGTTACGACAACATCGATGCGATAGCAGCGCGCGAGCGAGGCATTCCGGTTGGCAATGTTCCCGATTACGGAACGGAAGAAGTGGCCGATTCGGCAATCGGATTAACGTTGGCACTGGCTCGCGGAATTGTCCGCGCGAACACACGGCTGCGGGACGATCGTTACCGGTCATCGCTGACGTCGTGGGACCACAAACCCGTCCAGCCTTTGGTCCGACTGCGCGGCGAAGTTTTTGGAGTGGTCGGTCTGGGCCGAATCGGAACGGCCACGGCGTTGCGAGCCAAAGCACTCGGCATGGACGTCGTCTTTTACGATCCGTACAAGGACGACGGTTACGACAAGTCCCTCGGTATTCGCCGAGCCGACTCGTTGGAAGAATTGCTCGAACATAGTTACGTCGTCAGTTTGAATTGCTTGCTGACCGACGAAACGCGGCACCTGATCAACGCCGAATCGATCGGTAAAATGCGAAAAGGATCGTTTCTGGTCAACACGTCCCGCGGATCCGTCGTCGACACCACGGCAATTCCCGACGCCATCGCATCCGGCCAACTGGCCGGCGCGGCCATCGACGTATTGGCCGACGAACCGCCCGTCGACGACAACCCACTGATCGCCGCCTGGACCGACCCCAATCACCCGGCGTACGACCGAGTCATCATCAACTCGCACATCGCCTTCTACAGTGAGGAGGGCCTGCGCGACATGCGATTCAAAGGAGCCCAGTCGTGCCGACGGGCGCTGCTTGGCAAACGCCTTCGCAACATCGTGAATTGAATCAGTCTCGGTGTCGCAGATTCAAGACGCGTGCGTCGGCAATGGTGATCATCAAGCTGGCGGGTTTATCATTTAATCTCGGGCTCTGAAAACACCCGCTTGATGTGATCGATCAGTTATGAGACCGCATTGACAGAGTACTAAGCAGCGGCCGATCAATTAGTGTCGCCTTTCGCTCCGCGAAAGTTGCGCAACTTTTGCGGAGCGAAAGGCGACTATGCGACAGTTATTGATTGACCAATACTAATCACGTAGACGAAACAGCCGTTTCAGCGCATCCATCAGTCCGTGCGGTGTGCCGTCGCGGGCTTCGTCTTTGAGTACTTTTAGCGGCGGGTGCAACAGTTTGTTGACAACTCGTTCGAACGTGCGTTCGATGGCTTCCAAGTCTTTGTCGTCCAAGTGTGTCAGGTTGTTGCGGAGCCGGTTGACTTCTTCGCGGCTGATTTCGTGGCAGCGTTCACGCAACTGCTTGACGATGGGGCCGGTCGCGCGGTGATAGGCCTCGTGCATGAACCGTTCGGTTTCACTGTCAATAATCCGCTGGGCCTTTTCGATTTCCTTGGTTCGCGCTTTGCGGTTGCGCTCGCACGTGCTTTCCAATGCGTCGATGTCGTACAGGAAGACGTTGTCGTCGATGTCTCCCACCGCGGGATCGAAATCGCGGGGAGTACCCAGATCGAGAATAAACACCGGCTGAAACTCGCTTTGTTGCCGGACGTTTGCAAACCGGGCGGCATCAACGATCGGCCGGTCGGCTCCGGTTGTGCTGACAATCACGTCGGCTGCCGCCATGCATTGGTCAAGTTCGTCGTACGGCCGTACGCTGGCGTTGCCGAGTTTCCCGGCCAGTCCTTCGGCGCGTTCTTGATGCCGATTCACGACCGTGATCTGGCCGACTCCTTCGGATTTGAGGTACAGCAGCGTCTCTTCCGCCATCTCGCCGGCTCCGATGACCAACACGGACTTGTCATCAAATCGGTCGAAAATACTACGTCCAAAATCTCCGACGGCAACGCTGGCAATCGAGACGCGGCCTTCTGACAAACGGGTTTCCGTGCGAACTCGTTTCGAAACGTTGATGGCACCTTGGAACAAAGCATGAGTCAGCCAACCGCACGCTTCATTTTGCTGAGCCTGTTCGTAGGCCTCTTTCACCTGGTTAACGATTTGTGGTTCTCCCAGCACCATGCTGTCGACGCTGGAGGCGACTTGGAACAAATGCCGGACGGCGTCGGGACCGGTCTCGGCCAAGAAATCGTCGAAAAAATCGTTCAGCGGCACGGCATGAAATTCCGAGAAGAACTCGGCCAGTTGGCGGTGCGTCGGAGCATCATCGGGTTCGTCATGCGCCGCGTACAATTCGACGCGATTGCAAGTCGACAGCACGACAACCTCAGAGTCAGGAAACCGCGAACGGAATTGACCGTAGGCGCGGTTCAACTGCTCGCCAATCGAAAACGCGAGACGTTCTCGAATGCTAAGGTCCGCCGTGTGGTGATTACAGTAGACGACTTGCAGATTCACGGTTTGATGGATTGTTTGAGTTCAGAAACCAGGTTTTCCATGTCTAACGGTAAGCCGAAGGCGACTGCGTTTTGTCGGATGAATCGAATTCCACGCACGCAGTCGCCTGCGGCTTGCCGTTAAACATGCCCCGCGCCGATTCGCTCGGCAAACATCAACGTACCCACCAATGTGACCAGCAGGAATCCAAACGCCCAAATCGTCAGCATGGCGACTTTACGTCCGGCGGGGTGACGGCTCTTCACCAGCCACACGACGAAAACGATCATCGCGACCCAAGTCAGTCCGCTGGCCAAAACAACGGGATCGGTCCACGTCACGGGCGAAGGCGAACCGCTCGATTGGAATCCCAACCCGATGCCGGAGGCCATTCCCAAAGTCAACAAAAATACGGACACCATCACGGCCCACCAATTCCACTTGGCGAGTCGTGCCAAACTCGGTAGCGAGAATCCTTCCCGCAGCGATTGTTTGTGTTTCAATCGACGATGTTGGTATAGGTACATCAGACTCATGGCGAAGCCGACCAAGACACCCGCAATCCCGAATACCAACAACCCGGCATGCGTGATCGCAAGACGCTTGAGAGCGGCTTGTTCGGGATTGTCGGTGCTGACCAGGAAATTCGTATCGGCACTGACGAAGTAGGCGGAAACGATCAACAGCAGGACCAACGGTAACAGGAAAACGCCCAAAGCAAACTCGCGGTCAATCAGCGACGCAAACAAATAAAACAGAATCGCGATCCAGGCGAGAACCAACACCCAATCTTGCATCGAACTGAGCAGTGGCGGCAGTTCTTTCTGTCCGCTTTGAACAAACAAGTAAACCGTGTGCGCGATGAACCCGGCCAAGCTGACTGCGACGATGGCATACCAGCGGATCGAACTGCGGCGCAACAGTCGCGTCAGTTCGAGCGCGAACGCGACAACATAACTTGCAAGGAAACAAAAAACGCTTACATTGCTCATGAAGCACATTGTAGCACTTCGCCAAATTCGGCAAAGCCGTATGGCACAGCCATTGTGAAATGTCCGATTCAAGTTGCCAATTCGCGTTCATTTTGCGAGCCTGGACGGACAAACGAAATGGCCCCGCCATAAAGAACTCCACGGGAGGAACCACACATGGAAATTTCGATCACCTATTGCGTGCAGTGAAATTATACTCCGCAAGCCGTCAGTTTGGCGGACGCAATCAAAGCCAAGACCGGAGTCGACGCCGAAATGATCAAGAGTGGGGGCGGCGTGTTCGATGTCGTCGTCGACAGTGACTTGATTTTCAGTAAGAAACAGGTTGGCCGGTTTCCGACGAACGACGAAATTCTTGAAAAACTGCCGTAGAGCGATCGTGAAACGAGTTGGCTATTTCCTTCTGATCGCGCTACTGACGGCGTTTGTGTGGCACTTTGTTGACAGTGGTGTCGTTTGGCAACTGGTCGATGCTGAATTGACGGCGACTCAAAAGGTGTCGGCGTTACGGAGCTATTTTCAATCATTCGGCGTGGCCGCACCGTTGGCATATGTCGCATTCGTTACGGTCGAGGTCGTCGTGGCGCCGATACCTGGAGCCATGCTGTACGCTCCGGGCGGCACAATCTTCGGCGGCTTTTGGGGCGGATTGTTGGCGTTGACGGGAAATGTGCTCGGAGCCAGCATCGCCTGCTGTTTGTTCCGCTCGTTGGGCCAGAAAACGTGGGAACGTGTCGTCGAACGGCAATCACTCACTCTAATAAAGTCGCGGATCGACGAACGAGGTGCGTGGATTGTTTTCTTGCTTCGCGTGAATCCGCTCACTTCGACCGACTTGGTCTCGTATGCCGCGGGATTGACCAACATTCCGGTCTGGAAAGTCATGGCTGCGACGCTGGCCGGCATGACGCCGTTGTGCTTCGCTCAGGCTTATTTGGCCGAGAACGTGATCATGGCGTATCCGTGGTTAATCTACCCGTTGGCCACACTTTGCGTGATTTACCTAATAGTTGCACTCTTCGTAATTCGCAGACTCGGTCGAAAAGTGGGCGTTCATCCAACGAATGAGACTGCGGTACAGGGCTGATTTCACCTTCATTAACTGCAAAATGCGATTTTCCCGAAATTCCTACTCCAGCCTCACTATCGGTATTTCCGATTCAATAGGAAGACGTTTCGAGGTCCATTCGCCTGTTCATATTTGTCGCCTTTCGCATCGCGAAAGATGCGCTGCTTTCGCGGAGCGAAAAGCGACTTTGGTTGTCTGGTTTTGAAACCACCTGTAGTAATGAACTGCGGCGACGGACGAGGAATGAGGGACCGATTGATGCCAAGAGGCAGCCTCGACAATTCACTGGTGGCTAGAAACCGCAGCGCGTGGGTGCGTCTGTTGGTTTCCGTGCTGTTGGCGACATGTTTCGGTCTGCCTCAAGACTCAGCGGTTTGGGCACAAAGTGGCCGTGAAAGTGGGAAGTCCGCGCTCTCAAGAATTCTGGGACGTGTCAAGTTGGGCCATTCCACGGGTGAGCAAGACCGTCCTCGTGCCTCGAATCGCTATTTGGCAATGGCCCGTCAATTACTGGGTGAGTCGCGCAAACTGGCTGCCGACGGAAAGATCGACGCGGCGATTCAACTCGCCGAACGCGCGGACACACTAATGCGGGTCGCATCAAAAACCACTCCCGCCCGTTGGCCCGACGGTCAACAGACTCCC
>CAUZVF010000275.1:0-6855 GCA_963582955.1 Planctomycetota bacterium | reverse complement strand
TCAATGACGAAAGAAGCCTATCGTGGTCGGGTCGATCCGACCGGCGAGGATGTCGTGTTGGTCCTCGATTTCGGATCTCAGACGGCTCAGTTGATCGCGCGCCGTGTTCGTGAGCAGAATGTCTTCTGCCAGCTTGTGCGGCACGATTTGTCCGCTGACCGGATACTCGAGTTGAATCCCAAGGGCATAATTCTGTCGGGAGGTCCCGCCAGCGTTTACGGGGAAAACGCACCCCGCGCCGATCCGCGAATTTTCGAGATGGATATCCCGATTCTCGGTATCTGCTATGGCATGCAACTGGCCTGTCTGGCACAAGGCAGCGAAGTCGCGGCCGTGGAATCTCGCGAGTTTGGACACGCGGATTGCCAAGTAATTGACTCGACGGGATTGTTCGACGGTATTTCCGAGAAGCTTCGCGTCTGGATGAGCCACGGCGATCAGGTTCAGGACCTGAGCGATCATTTTACTTCGCTGGCGGCGACGGATACCTGCCCGTTTGCCGCCGTAAAACATCACTCGAAACCGATCTACGGACTTCAGTTCCATCCGGAAGTCACGCACACCGACTCGGGCGAAAAGCTGTTAGCCAACTTTGTTCGCGACATTTGCGGTTGCCAAGGAACCTGGCACATCAGTTCGCTGATCGAACAAGAAGTTGAAGCAATTCGCAACCGAGTGGGGAACAGCCGTGTGATCTGCGGATTGTCAGGCGGAGTTGACTCGTCGGTTGTCGCTGCGTTACTTTACAAGGCCATCGGGCCGCAGTTGTCATGTATTTTTGTTGATAACGGCCTGTTGCGCAAAGGCGAGGCTGAAGAAGTCGAAAAACGATTTGGAGAAGTTTTTCAGACTGATCTTCATGTCGTCGATGCCCGGCAACAGTTTCTCGACGAATTGAAAGGCGTATCCGAACCCCAAGAAAAGCGCAAGATCATCGGTCACGTCTTCATCGATGTGTTTCGGGAAGAAGCCAAGTCGATTGAAGACGCGCACTTTCTCGCTCAGGGAACACTGTATCCCGATGTCATCGAATCCGGAGCCAATCCCGACGGTCCGGCCGCGACGATCAAGACGCACCACAATGTCGGGGGACTCCCGGAAGAACTCGGCTTTGAATTGATCGAACCACTGCGTGATCTGTTCAAGGACGAAGTTCGCGCAATGGGTCTGGCGCTCGGCCTTCCCGACGATTTGATCTGGCGGCATCCGTTCCCCGGTCCCGGACTGGCCGTCCGGTGTCTCGGCGCGGTGTCGGAATCACGCCTCAGCACGTTGCGAGACGCCGACGCCATCGTCATCGAAGAGTTGACTCGTGCCGGACTCTATCGAGAAATCCAGCAGGCGTTTGCAGTATTGCTTCCGGTCCAATCGGTCGGCGTCATGGGTGACGATCGCACGTACGAAGACACAATCGCCGTCCGCGCCGTCCAAACCGACGACTTCATGACGGCCGACTGGCACCGCATGCCGTACGACGTGTTACAACGCATCTCGACCCGCATCATCAACTCGGTCCGCGGCGTCAATCGGGTGGTCTACGACATCAGTTCAAAACCGCCGAGTACGATCGAATGGGAATAAACGGCACGGTGTGTGCGACATCGTTTCAAGCCGAAGGCATCGGCGCGGCGCGTGCACACGGACGCCGTCGGCTCGCCGTTAAACGAGAAAGTCCGCTGTCAAATCACGATCAAAGATCTGCTGGGACATCGGCCGCGGCACAGGCGAATTCGAGGCGAACGGTCACTTTTCCATTGACCGAAACTTTACCGGTCAGGAAAAACGCATGCGAGAGCTGTTCCGTCAATTCAACCTCGATATCCAGAGTGTCACCGGGACGGACCATTTGTCGGAACTTTGTATTGTTTTGCCGTGTCACGACTGGGATTTTTCCGTCTTCGACAATTCCCGTTCGCGCGATCAGGATTGCTCCCGCTTGAAAGGCCGCCTCGCACTGAAGGACGCCAGGCAACACGGGGAAGTCTGGGTAATGTCCCTTGAAGACCGGCAGGTCGGGATCGACGAACTTGCGTGCACGGATCCGAGTTTCCGAAATCTCGACGACTTCATCGATCCAAAGAAAGGGATCTCGATGCGGGATCAGGTCTTGAATTTCTTCGCGGTTCAAGTCGGCCTCGGTTTGTGAATTGTCGGGTTGTCAATTGCCTTTTCCACGGGTCCAATGCGTCTCGTCTTGAGGCGAGCGGGATGCGTTAGCTTCCCGGCTGCATTCGTTTTGTTTTCAACACGGAACTACGGTTTCCTCAAAGCCAAAGTCTGCTGATTGAATATTGATTTTCGAGAGTTCATGAGTTGTGACAATGGCGTTTGAAAGCCGTCTCCGTTGGCCGGCAAGCTGACACATCCCGCTCGCCAGCTCTTGGTTGGGCTGCCTTACTTTTCCAGGCCTTAGACTGTCGCCGCCGCGGGCGTCAGGTATTTATCGACGTCGTTCGACACGATAACACCGTAGTTAACGGCTCCCAGCCAACCGGACATGATGATTCCGACCGAGCCGGCGTGGTATAGACCTTGAACTTGCTCGGGCAATTGTTTGCTGACTTGCAGGCCCTCGAATTTGGTCCCGAACGCCGCTCCGTTCCAGTGCCGCGTGTAATGCTCGAACGTCAGCGGAGTCGCCGCTTCGACGTGATCGGCTTGTTCGCGAACGTTCGGAACGTATTGCGACAGGCAATCGAGCGTCGTTTCGATCAAATCTTGCTTCGAGGCTTTGTATTCATCTTCCGGCAAGTCCGCCCAATCGTGGTGGTTGGCGTTTGTTGATGAAACGATCAAGTACCGGTTGCGGCCGGGGCGTGTGTTGGGATAATAAAACGAAAAGGTCCGGCTGCTGACGTTTCGGCTCAGCATGGCTTCGATGTCGAATCCGTGATGTTCCGAATGGAACAGCAGATCGCCACAATAATCGATCGACTCGCCCGGCTTCAACGCGATATAGACCTGACAACTGCTGTTATTCAGCCGCACGGCACGGGCTTCGTCGATGAAGTCTTGATCGAAGTGATCGTCACCTGTTAATTGAAAGATCGTCTGTTTTAGGTTGGCATTCGAAACGACAGCATTGCATCCGATCCGGCGTCCATTGACGACAACTCCGGTGACTTTGCGGTCTGGCGTGACTTCAATGTTTTCGACCAGACAACGGATCCGCACATCGATGCCGTTGCGGACCATCTCGTCCTTCATTTGAGTCACGAGCTTGTCGGTACCACCTTTGAAAGTGAAGACACCCTTGCTCATGAAGTTCGAAAAGACAATGCCGTAAGTGATCGCGGGGTCTTCTAATGTGGAACCATTGGCATAGGTGATTGGTTCCATCAACAAACGGACAACGTCGTCGCGGCCGGGAAAGAATCGCTCGAACAATTCCCGCGTTGTCATCTGTTGATCGTCGTAGAAGTTCATGTTCCGTGCGGTCGTGAAGAAATCATCGACCGTCGCATGTTCGATCCCGAATTTCTCGGTCAACAGCCGAGTAAAGTCGACTCGGTTAAACGTTGTCCGGAGTGAGAACTGAGGGTTTTCGAACCGGATGCCTTCCAGTTGAACGATTGAGTCGGCAATTTCCTGAGTCCAATATTTACGGCAACTTTTGAACATGCCGTAAGGGAACCCGTGCAACGAGATGTCAAATATGTGCCCGTTTCGACGCTTGAACCACGTGGCCATGCCGCCCAGTTGGTAATGGTGCTCGAGCAGCAGCACCGAATATCCGGCCCGGGCGAGGACGTTCGCCGACGTCAACCCCGCCAAACCGCTACCGATGACGATAACGTCGTAATGATCTTTCGCATCTTTGAGAAAATCTTTCGGCATGCTACTTCAGCGTTGTCAAAAGCATTTACAATTCCAACTGCTGTCACCAGTTTATTGGAGTAGAAACGAAAATGCTAACGAGGTCGTCTCAGTCTTCACGAAGGGATTCTCACCAGAAATTTGAACCAGTTACAATAAAAGAACAGGAAACACACGCGAAGGCGCGAAGCCGCTAAGTTTGACCGATTCATCTTCGCGTCTTAGCGCCTTCGCGTGAGCCTTTCTTTCATCTCCTCGACTTGAGAAGTTACGACTATGCCACCCTATGTCATATTGATGCTGCTAGCTTTGTCTGCCGCGACTGCGTTCGCGGACGACGGCAAACCGAACATTGTCTTCATTCTGGCTGATGACCTGGGTATTGGAGACATCGAATGCTATGGCGGTGAGCGGTGCCAGATCGATACTCCGAACATCGACGCGCTGGCCAAAGGCGGTCTGCGGTTTACCGACGCACACGTCAGCGCCTCGGTTTGCGTACCGACGCGCGTCGGGATCATGACGGGCCGGTATCCTTGGCGATTCGGAAGACCGCAACCGGGTGGCCCGTGGGGATTCCTGGGACCTCGGTTTGATACCAAGACCTTGACGCTCGGAAAGATGTTCCAAAGTGCGCGCTACCGCACTGGCTACATCGGCAAATGGCATCTTGGCACCGTGATGACGACCAAAGATGGAAAAGTGCAGAAACCTACAAATGTGGACTACTCCGAGCCGTTGAAAGTCGGCCCGCCGCAGCATGGGTTTGATTTCAGCTTTATTTTGCCGGGTTCGCTCGACATGTATCCCTATGCGTTTGCTCGCAACAATGTCTGGCAAGGCGAAGTTACCGCGCAAAAAGGTTGGAGCGCGTTCAACCGAGTCGGTCCCGCGGAAAAGGATTTTGAGGATCACCAAGTCCTGGAGACTTTTTACCGCGAGGCCGAATCGTTCATTGCAAGGCAGAAAGCGCAGCAACCGTTTTTTCTCTATCTGGCGCTCACGGCGCCGCACACTCCGACAAGTCCCGGCACGAAGTTCCAGGGAAAGAGCAAACTGGGCGTGTACGGCGACTTCGTGATGGAAGTCGACCACGCCATCGAGCGAGTCGTCAAGGCGTTAAAGAACAAGGGCCTCTTTGATAACACGCTGGTGCTTTTCGCTTCCGATCACGGTCCGGCACTTTACGCTGGCAATATTCTGAAGTCCACTCCCAACCAGCTTCGTTTGTTGGAGAAACAAGGCCATCATTCCAATGGACCGCATCGCGGCTATAAGTTTTCGGTCTACGAAGGCGGCTTGCGAGTGCCGCTGATCGCCCATTGGCCGGGTGTCATTCAGCCCGGTGGGCAATGTAACGCCTTGGTAGGATTGAATGACCTGATGGCCACGTTTGCTGAAATCGTCGGCGGCAAGATCGGTCCCCGCGAGGCTCCCGATTCGATCAGTTTTGCGCGGCTGCTGCGCGATCCGAAAACCAAAGGCCTACGTCAAAATCTGATCATGCAATCCGTCGGTCCGTTCGTCGTGCGTGATGGCGGCTGGAAGCTGTGCCTCTGCCCGGGCTGCGGCTCGAACGATCCGTATGGCAACCGGCCGGTCGCAAACGATGCCTGGCGAGACGCACTTGAAACATTCGGGAAGCCGCCAAAGCGGGCCGATCTGGGACAAGCTCCGTTTGTGCAACTGTTTAACGTGGCCGACGATTTGCACGAAGATCACAACCTTGCCGTGAAACATCCCGAACGAGTGGCCCAGATGGTTGCGTTACTTCGCCAGCAAATTCAACATGGCCGCAGCACGCCCGGTCCCAAGCTGCCCAACGGACGCAAAGAAATCAACATTTACCAACGCCTTCCCGACTTTGTTCTCAAACAGTTGAGAGACTAAGGCACTCACGCTAAGGCGCAAAGGAGCACGACTTGGGATGCAACCGCAAAACAAATCAGGAGTTTCACACTTTTGACGGAGTCGAGACCATGAAAGTTGAGAATCAAGAACTGCGTACTCACCGGGCCGTCATCGTCGACTTTGGCCCTTGGCGTGAAGAGTTTGACGAGGCGCTGGCCCCGTTGATTTGAGAGATCTGGAAGGCGGGAATAGAAACCATGATGTCCCGCCAAGAAACTGAACCGGGGATCGCCTGGATCAAATTCAATTCGGTCGAGGAACTGTTTCGTTTTCTGAACCTAGTCACGCGCTACGAGCCTGGCGTCGACATACTATACAACCGCATCTATAACCAACGTACCGAAACAATGTCGGTACGGGAGTGGGAGTATCAGTTGAATCTGATGGACATGTTCGAGGGGCAAGAGGAGCAGACGATTGACGGATTGGCGTGCTTCGACGCCACGGTAGGCGCCTACTTCCCGACGGCGGATATCGCCGGCCTACTGCAGCGACTCCAAGCACTTAACCACGCGGGATGATGGTCAACAACGCGACCTTCGCGGTACCAGCCATGCCGTGAAGCAACAGGCGTCCCACTCCACTTTCCAGCTAGCCGACGCCGATCGCCGACCAAAGCGGCTCCTGGTAATGCTGGCCCCATTCGCGGCCGTAATGATCGAAGGCGACCTTGGGAGTATTACCCATCAATTCCGCCAGGACTTCGATTGAACAACCCAAGCCGTCATTCCAATACCCTGCCAACATGCGGTGGGCAAACGTGTGTCTGCAAGTGTAACTCGAGTATTTCTTGCGAATCGGATCACCGCCCCAGCCAAGATCGCGTTTGATTTTCAGGAATCGTCCCACACCGGTGACTTTCTTCCATGGTCGCCCTTGAGCGTTTCGGAACAGTGTGGACCCAAAGTCCTCCGGCACCGTCGCGATCAGACGGCGAGTCAAGTCTGCCACCTCCGTTCGGATGGGAATTTTGCGAGTTTTCTTGGTCTTCGACGAGTAGACGCGCCACATCATACCACGCTCGGTTTCGATGACGTCATCCTGTGTCAAACGCGCCAGTTCGCAGAAAGGACGCAGGCCGGTGTGGATGGCGGCGAACAAGAAATCTCGAAAGGGTTTGTCGGTTGC
>CAUZVF010000274.1:0-6873 GCA_963582955.1 Planctomycetota bacterium | reverse complement strand
CAATCACTCAAAGCCAATGCCCGCGGCTTTCGCACCTTTGAAAACTACCGAACACGAATCCTCTTCTACTGCGGAAAGCTGGACCTCAAACCGACCCCTCAATAGCCACTAAACTCCCGGAAGAACCGACAAATCAACAGGTCGAAGGTCTCCAGTCGTCACGGCCCATTCAAGTTTGAGAAAGTCGAGCATGTACCGCTGTGGTACATGACGTGCGCATAGATCGAGGGTGCGATTAACTTGATCATCACAGTACCGACGCAAGTCCTGTAATCCTGCCCACACTTCTTCGTCCTCACTGAATCCCTGGACTTTGATCGCGCGTCCCGGTGAGAATTGCATGGATGTAACTTCGTGAAGCGCACGGTGCTTTTTCCACTCTTCTTTCGAGCGGCGATCCGCCGGACTGACAAAACGCCAGAGAGCGTATGGCGTGCGGTCGTATGTGATGTGAAAGAGGTCAATTAGCCTCACCTGCAAAGCAAGAGCGAGAAGGTGCGTGGTCTCGCCTGCGACTTGGTATTCGTGCGGGAATCGTTCTGGGTCGTCGAGCGTGGCGAAATCATGCCAGTGCCCCTCGCAAAGATGTGCTAGCGCTTCACCGACAGCCGGATGTTCGTGGAAATGCGCACGAACGCGTGCTCCACTTCGTCGTGCATGGGTGAGACGAACGTATAGACGAAGATGATCGTCGGAAAGCTCAGGAAACGTCCCGCCAGTGCCTCTCGCCAAGCCCTCCGCGCGGACAAATGCCTCTAGACGATCCACTTCATTTGGCAAAGGGGTGAACGTATCTCGCAATTGTTTTTCTACGCCGCCGCAACGCAAGTACTCCTTCTCGTCCTGTCCCACGGCCATTCCCCAATCGTGCGCGTAGAGGGCACAGCCGAGTAGAAACAGTTCGGCTGCGTTCAGTTGTTGATAGGCCGTAGCAAACAATTTATCTGCAAGCTGGAATAGTTTGACGACATGAAGCAATTCGTCATGCGGCGTAAACTCCGGAAAAAGAATCCTCGTGTCGCCGATTTGTGGCGCGATTACATCGCGAAGTCTCCCGAATTCTGCTGCATAGGGAAACGCGCCGACTGGTAGAGATTGAAGTTTGTCATGGAGTGCATTTAGTAGCAAACTTTTTCGAACCGCTTCGTGGACCGTCGTCAGAATCTCCTCGAACGGATCGTTGGTTTCGGTGGTATTCATGTTGACTTTCCAACAGAACGATTGTGAAAGGACTCCGTTCTCTCGGTTTGTTATGATATTTGCCGGGAATTCATACGAGTACACAGTAACAAACGGGAACTGGAAACAAACGCGTGAACGACGATCTTTCAAGAAGAGAACTGCTAAGACTTGCTGGTGCCTCGATGGGAATTGCCGCGTTTTCATCTCATTCGCAGCTCTTGAGCGACGAGGTTCGGCGGCGGCCTAAAATTGCGGTGGTGATGACCGAGTTTCGGCACCGGTCGCATGCGCATGTGTTTTTGGAAAACTTTCTCGAGCCGTATTATTTCAATGGGAAACTGACCAAATCGCCGGTTGATGTTGTTGGTTTTTATGTCGATCAGACTCCTGGCGGTGATATGTCTCGTGAGGTTGCTCGGCAGTATCGGATTTCGATTTTCAAGACGATCGACGAAGCTTGTTGTTTGGGTGGGAAGGAACTGGCGGTCGATGCTGTGTTCTTGATTGGCGAGCATGGCAATTATCCGGTCAATGAACTGGGGCAGCGCGAGTATCCTCGGAAGCGGTTTTTTGACGCGGCGGTGGCTGTGATGAAACGGTCGGGGCGGTTTGTGCCGGTGTTTAATGACAAGCACCTTTCCTACCGCTGGGATTGGGCGCGCGAGATGTATTGCACGGCCTGCCAGAACGGTATCCCGTTTATGGCGGGCAGCAGTGTACCGTTGGCTCAGCGACGGCCTGGGCTGGAACTGCCAGCGGGGTCAGAGATTGAAGAAGCCGTTTCAATTCATGGTGGGCCGCCGGAATCGTACGACTTTCATGGGCTGGAAGTTTTGCAATCGATGGTCGAATCTCGCAGATGCGGCGAAACGGGAGTTTCCAAGGTCGAAATGCTCAGCGGCGACGCGTTGTGGAAAGCCGCGGAAGCCGGGCGTTGGTCGCCCGATCTGGCCAAAGCCGCGATGGCGGCCGAATTGGGAAAGGCTCCCAAATCATTCAACCAGATCGGCAGTGAAGAACCGGCACAGCCGCACGGATTACTGGTGACTTACAAGGATGGTCTGAAGGCGACGGTGTTGAAGGTCGGACGCAGTAGCACTCGATGGAATTTCGCGTGCCGGTTGAAGGGAGATTCCAAGATTCACGCGACCAGTTTTTATGTCGGGCCGTGGAACAACCGGAATCTGTTCAAGGCGCTGTCGCATGCGATTCAAGATCACTTTGTGAATCGACGATCGCCTTATCCCGTCGAGCGAACTCTGCTGACAACCGGAGTCCTGGAAGCCGCCATGCGATCGAGACATTCGGGCACGCCCATCGCGACTCCTCATTTGGAGTTCGCATACGCGCCGCGTGATTTCTCGGCCATGCGCGAGATGGGTCTGTCGTGGAAGATCATCACGGAAGACATTCCCGAACCACAAGGAATCAATCCGAATGGGATCAAGAAGTAAGGAACGGGTAGCAGCGTTTGCCGTTATTGGCTCATCGAACGAAATAGATCGGGAATAATCGCCGGTTGTCCGATTGAGCTGCCGAACGACTTCGGATTTACTTTGAGCTGTCGGTGCGTCATAACATATCTGGACTGCTCCCGGTCTTGATGCACCTAACCTTAACCTGAAATCCGTTGCTGCAGGGGTTTGGCATGAGAACACTTTTTGCGTCCTTGGGTTTGATTGTCTTCATCAATGCGGCGGCACTTGGCCAGACTGCCACGAAAAAAGCGGCCGCGCCGATTCGGTCGGTTCCTGTCAAACGAGCCGCGGGCGCGACATCTAATCCGCCAAAGCCAGCGTTGCCGATGCCGAAGTCAGGAGCAGCCGCGTCAACATCAGCGAAGGCCGCGCCTCCGAAAAACCCAAAACTCGAAAAGTTCAAGAAACTGACGTTCGATCGCCGGCCGTCGGCGATTCTGAAAGCGTGGTCAGTCCCGACGCTGAAAGAGAAAAAGGGCGAAGCCAAAATCGACAATGAACTGAGGATGTTTCAGAGAAACGTCACGCTGGGAAATTGGTCCGCGGTCACCAAATTTCTGAAAGCATTGCCGGAAGCCGACGCCAAAGTCGCGTACAAACATCTGCTCGACAGCTTGCGGAAAGGTCCGCCCGCGGATCGGACGATTCCAGCTCAAGGCCGTGCACACGCCGAGAAGAACGAGTTCTCGACGATTGACGTGTTGGCGCTGGCCGATGCCGCTCCGCACGAAATTGATAAGGCGTTAACCATCGTCCTGGGCGGAATTCTGCGTCGGGCACTCGACAGCGGCGACCTCGTGGAAGACTTGTTGGTTCGGTTACGGGCCGAAGTGGCTCAGCCGGACGAAGAAAAGATCCTCACGAAGCGGCAGGTCGTGCATCTGCTGTTTGCGGCTGGATTGGCGATTGAAGCGGGCGAGTTCCTTCCTGACCTGCTCGCCGCGAAAGAAAAAGACGATCGCGAGGCGTTGAACCTGCTGTCTCGTTATTTCCTGGCACGCCATGCGAAAGAGAAGAAGGTCATCCAGCTCGAAAGAGCCTGGGAAGTCACGCAGGCGGTGTTGGCGTCGGGCGAAGTTAAAGAAGCGGAAAAAGTCGAAGCTCTGAAACGGGCGGTCGAGCTGGCTCCGAAGATTCGCGACGAATTCGGCGAGGCGTGGCTGGAAGAGAGTTTCACGAGCCGGCCCGAACGCGGCATGGAGATCATTGCAACGGTCGGCGCGCTGGCATCGAAGGGACTGCAATCGAAACCGACGGATTCCGCGTTTCGGCTGAAAGGACTGCAACTGCAAAATACGGCCGTCGAGGCACTCTTGACCGCCGCGCCGGAACTCGGCACGAAATGGCGTGAGAGCTTGAATCTGCTCGCCGGAAACTGGCTCCGTGAAGCTCAGGTCTCGCACAAGTACGATACATCGACCAGCATCGGACCCAGCATCCGCCGCGACTCGTATGGAAATATTTTTTACATGAACTATGCGCGGAATTACAGTTCCCGCAATTCCCGACAGCCACTTGCGATTGCCATTGGCGAATTGCTCGAAATCCAACCCGGAAAAACATGGTTGGCATTGATCGACGACAGCGTTAGGCCGAAATACGACATTGTGTTTTCTCAATTGTATTTGAAGGTCAACGAGGAAACTCAGGCGTTTCCGTATATCGAGCAACTGGCAAACACGCACCCTGACCAGGCGAAGAAACTGGCCGAAGAATTCTTGACCGTTTGGACCAGTAACAACAACCCGAATCAAAGCCGGAGCCGGACGAATCCGTATATGTACATGTATGGTTTCGAACGCAAGGCGGCCAGCATTCCGCTAACCCGCTCGAAGCAACAACGGAACCTGGCCGAGTTGGCCAAGTGGGTCAAGCGACTTCAAGCCTTGCCGATTGGCGAGTTGAACGAGGAACTTCTGGCACGGGCGTTTACAACATGCCACAGCACGGCCGAAGTCTACCGCTTGGAAGCCATCGAAAACGTCTTCGGAGCTATCGGCAAGCTGAAACCCGCGACGCTGGCCGAGATGGTTCAGAAAATGCGCAACAATCTGTTGAGTGTCTGGCGTCAGCCGGCCGTGCAGAAAGACAAACAGACCAACCGCAAGCAAAAGGACATCGAGGCCGAAGTCATGCGAGGTTACAGCGTCGCAAAATCGGTGATTACCGGAGGCCTCGAAAAGTATCCCGAAGACTGGGCACTGCAGGTTGCCTTGGCCGCGATTCTGCACGATGAAAACAACTACAAGCAAGAGATCGCCAAGAGTTCGGAATTCACGAAACGCCGTAAAGATGTGTTCGCCGAATTCCATCGGGCGGCGGAATTTTATGCGTCGAAGGTCGGCGACCTGTCCGAAGATGAAGAAACCACGAAACCGTACGAGTATTGGTACTATGCCAGTCTGGGTGCGTGCGACTTGGGCGCCATCGATGCCAAGAAGCAACCTGATCTGAGCCAGCCGAAATTGATTCGCGTGGCCATCCTGGCTTTGCCCGGTGAAGCGGCCGAACGCCACATGGCCATGTTTGCCAACTCACTGTTCACGCGGATGAGCGCGGTGAATCCCGCCGTCAAGTTTCGCTATCTGCGAACAGGCTTCGAAATCGTCGGAGATCACAAGCAGGCACACGAAGCGAAAAAGGTCATGGATTATTACAGAGATCTCGTGACCGAAATCAAATTGGAAACGGTCATCGACGGCAACGACAAAGTCGGCCAGCAGCCGTTCGGCATTTTCGTCAACTTGCGGCACACCAAAGAAATCGAACGCGAATCCGGCGGCTTTTCGCGTTATCTCCAAAATCAGAACAATCAACGTTACTCGTACAACTACGGCCGGCCGACGGAAAACTATCGCGACAAGTTTCAAGAAGCTGCCGAAGAGGCCCTCGATGAACACTTCGAGGTTCTGTCGGTGACGTTTCAAGCCGAGGACGTGCATTCAAGAGCCGCGCAAGAGTATGGATGGCGGGTCACGCCCTACGCGTACATTTTGATGAAGGCGCGAGGTCCGGAAGTCGACACGATTCCCTCATTGCGGCTCGATCTCGATTTCCTCGACACGTCAGGCTATGCAATCATTCCCGTGGAAACTCCGCTGGTACCGGTCGATTGTTCCGCCGAACGGGGCGACGCGCGTCCGATTCAGAATTTGACCATCACGCAAACACTCGATGAACGGCAATCGGACGAGGGCAAGTTGATTCTGGAAATCAAGGCCACCGGACAGGGCTTGGTGCCGGATCTGAGCCGTCTGTTGGATCTGGCTCCGAAAGGATTTGAGATTCTCGAAACGAACGACGAGGGGATTTCGATCTCTCGGTTCGATCCGGAAGCCGATGAAACTGTCGTGGTGTCCGAGCGTCACCTGATGGTAACAATGCGCGGAAAAGACGGCCTGACGAAATTGCCGGACGAATTCCAGTTCGGCTCGTCGTTGCCAGACAATGTCGAGATGACCTATCAGCGATACGTCGACGCCGACTTGAAGGCCGTTGAACAGGTAATCTCATTGGAAGAAAAATACGGCGACGTCAGTTACGCCTGGATTTGGATGACCTCCGGTTTCGCCGCCGCCGTGGTACTCGTCGTCGTGATTGTTCTCGTTCGACGTCCCGATCAGTCACGTCAAAGCAGGATTGCCCGATTCGCCGTTCCTGATACGGTCACTCCGTTCACGGTACTCGGATTATTGAAGCAAATCGACTACAACGACGGACTCGACATGACTCAAAAGCAAGAACTTGCCCAGTCGATCAATCGGCTTGAGCAGTATTATTTCATCGATTCCAACGGCGACGAGCCTGAATTAACCGACATCGCCAAGAAGTGGATTCAACGAACATCGGCACAGGCGTGATTTGGGGCATTCCTGTTTCCCAAGCTCTGGATTTACTTGGTTCCCGGCAATCAAATAGGTACCACATCTTGCCGTATCGGTAAGGTGTGCGGCGCAGCCGCCGGAAATCGCTCTGCCACGGTCCGAGCCAAATTCAGCCTTGCAAAGCATCCGCGTGAGTAATCGTAGCGGTCAGCGGTAGGAATGCGGCGTTTATTCCTTGGCAAACTTGCCGCCGTAGCCGATTGATTCGAGCGAACGCAGGATTTCCTCGTGGGAGATTTCTTCTCCCGATTCCGTACCGATGGTTGCCTGTCGTGATTCATAATCGACTTTGACTGCCAGCACGCCCGGTGCTGTTCGTAAGGCCGCTT
>CAUZVF010000273.1:0-6887 GCA_963582955.1 Planctomycetota bacterium | reverse complement strand
CGGCTAGGTATTTGGCAGTCTTGGCCAACATATCCCGACGTAGCTTTGCCAGGCGTTCTCGCATACCGGCGACGTCGCGAAGCAACAGTGGAGGCCGATTGCCGCCTTCGAGGCGCGCATTTTTCCAAACGACAAAGTCGCCAGCATTGCCGTCGCCCGCATCGCTTACGGAAAGGTAAACGACAACGTCCTTGCCTTCCGCCACGTCCGGCAACTTGAGTTTGAATTCGCGATGGGCAGCGAACGGCGTTACTGGTTCCATCCATGCCTTGGGTCCACCGGCGCGGCCGATGTGTCCGATGCTGCGGAATGCCCACAGCGCTTGCTGCCACTTCGCAATCTCGGCGGCCAGCGCCGATGCATCTTTTGGTTGAGCGGTTCGCCAGCGTGCCCGAACTTGGTCGAGCAGGAGCGACTGTGTAGCACGGGCACTCTTGCCCGTCGCGTCGTTAACACCATCAGGGTTGTCGGGCAAGAGTGCCCGACCTACGGTGAGGTTCTTCCACAATGTGCCGAGGTATTTGGCGTTCAAACCGTGTTCGCGTGCGACCGCGTTGATGCGCTTCGTGCCGCTCGCGATTGCATCGCGTTCCGCCAAGGTCGCGGCGAGGTAGCGATCCAGCGGGAGACGTCCGCCCTGATTGGTTTCGAACTGGATGCCCTGTAAATTCACAGCCGAGTCGCCGAGACTGACGGTGTACTTGTCGTAGAATCCTTGAACGCGGGCGACCAATTCGTCGGTCCAATCGCGGCGGGTCGCATGGCGTGAGAATCGGATTCCATCGGGCAGCAGGACGGTGTGTCCGGCGACTTCCTTAGCGGCATCCAGGTACTTCGTGATCAGTGATGGTGACATGACTAAGGCGCTGCCGGTATTGGTGAACCCTTCGCCTGCCGCGCCGTCGATGGGAAATTCGAATGCTGGATCGAGCGACGCGACTCCGGTCAAGTCGCGCAGTGTGTAGGTGTATTCCGCGTTGCTAAGCCGACGAAGGACGACAGGTCCCGGATCGCCGGCCCGCGCCTGCGCCTCGGCCGTGAGATAATCGCGGACCCATTTCCGCAAACGGGTTCGCTCGTCGTCAGTCGGCTGTTTGGCGTCTTTGGGCGGCATCTGGCTGCTGTCGAGCATCTCGCGCAGTTTCTGCCAGACTTTCGGCTGCCGGCGAACATCGGTCATCGACGCGAACGAGCCGAGGTCGATTTCGGCTTCCGTCCGATCGCCAGAATGACACTCGTAGCAGTACCGTTGCAGCAAGGGTCGAATTACAGTTGGATAGGCATTGTCCAACTTGTGAGCGTTGGGTTTGTCCTGCGCCACAGCCAGTGCAGAAGACAGCAGAACGATGAGACAGAACAGACTGAACGGACGAAATGAACGAACAGTATCTTGCGCCCGTCGCCAGTAGCTGTCTGGTGGTGAGACGGTGGGATGCGAATGTTGTCGAGTGTCGCATAACCTATTGAGCATTCTGTGTGGTTTTCCTTATCCAACTTTTCGAAAGGCCAGCGGCGGATGAGAACCTTCCGCTTGAGAACCGTGGGCTAGCGCCCAATGCCACTCACTTTGTAGGACAATTGCCATCAATTGCTTCCTCCACATACAGAAAACAGTTGGGACAACGGTTCTACACACCCGAAACTCCACGTAAAGTGAGTGCCATTGGGCTAGCGCCCAGCGGCTGATTTCATCAGCCGCGACGCGCTAGCGTCCGGTTCCTGCTGGTGAATTCTCATTTGCCGCTCGCCTAACTTAAGGACGAAAGAAATCGCGAAGATCGTTGGCCATGTCTTCGGGCCTTTCGTGAATTGTGAGGTGACCTCCTTCAGGATAGTCGCTGTCGAGTCGGATTGCCGGCCCGAACGAATTGGTTACGCAGTATAACATGACGTTGGTGATCAGCATGTCTCGCGGGAAGGTCTTTTTCAATGTCGTCACTCCGGCCACGCTTACGGCGTTGTTTTGGGAAATCGTAGAATCGTAAGCAAATACAGATCTGCCTCGTTCATGACAAACCGCAGACGGACGGGCTTGTCGGCGAGGTTGCTGACGTCGACGTTATCCTTCCATTTGACGATGCCGGAGATCTGGTCGCCGTAAATGACGTTGCAATCCGCCAGCGAGAATCCGGGTATTGGCCGGTTCTGGGCGTCTTGAATCTCGACTTGGATTGGTCGAAGATGGTACGTTGAATAGCGCGCTGCACAGGTTTCCTATCAAGTACCGTGATTGGGATACCGGCGACATCGCGGAAAATAATTGACGGCCGTTGAAATTGAATCGGCTCAGCCGATTGCCGGACGCCGGGATGATGTATGAACGATTCTTCCACTCAACGCATTCTCATCGTCGAGGATAGTCCCGCGCAGGCGCAAGCGTTTGCCGTGATGTTGGAAGAGACCGGATTGAAAACAGAAACCGCGACGAGCGCGGAAGCCGCGATCGAACGCTTGGCGGCCGAGACGTTTCATCTGGTTGTTACCGATCTCACGCTGCCGGGGCACAGCGGAATCGAATTGTGCCGCCGGCTGAAACGTGGTGACCAACCGGTTCAGATTCCCGTCGTCGTGCTGACTGCGTCCGGTGATGTGATCAACGTGTTGCGCAGTCTCGAGGCGGGAGCGGATGGTTTTATCTCGAAAGACCGTGACGCCGGCGAGATTGTCAATCAAATCCGCGGCACGCTCGAACGCGGCGTTTCAAAGACGGCGACAATTCGCCGATCCGTCAAAGTTCAGGGACAACAATTCGACTTCGAGGTCCATCCCGACCAACTGTTTGATGTCATGCTGGCCGCTTTCGACGATTTGACCGAGATTGGCACACAGCATGCGGAACTCAACCAGCAGCTTGAACACGAGTTGGCTCGTCGTCGCCAGATCGAAAAGGACTTAAGGGATTCCGAAGCCGTCTATCATTCGCTGGTCGAAAATGTCCCCGTCAATCTGTTTCGCAAAGATTTGGAAGGCCGGTTCACTTTTGCCAACGAACCCTTCTGCAAAGAACTTGGCGTGACCAGCTCCGAAATCATTGGGAAGACGGATTACGATTTCTTTCCAAAAGAATTGGCCGAAAAATACCGCGAAAACGACCGCCAGGTGATTGAAAGCCGCAACGTTTTTGAAGACGTCGAAGCCCACGAAACTCCCGATGGGCAAAAAATGTGGGTCCAGGTTCTGAAGGCCCCCGTGTTCAATTCGGAAGGTGAGATAACCAGCGTGCAATGTGTTTTCTGGGATGTGACCGCGCGCGAACAAGCCGAACGCGACCTGCGTGGCAGCGAAGCCCGCAAACAGGCGATCTTTGAAGCGTCGCTCGATTGCATGGTGATCACCGACCAGGACGGCAAGATCATTGAATTCAACCGCACTTCCGAAAAGACATTTGGTTATCAGCGTGACGAAGTGCTCGGCCAAGTCATGGACGAATTGCTGTTCGCTCCGGAAACTCGCAATCGCACTCGCGGAAACATCGAGGCTTACGGTTCCACGCGTGAAGAGGGATCGATATTGGGCAAACGCGTCGAAGTGCCGTTGGTCCGTAAGAATGGTGAGAATTTCATGGCCGAATTGGCGATGCAGCCGATTCCGATGGATGACACGATTCACTTCGCGACCGTCCTGCACGACATCACACGCCGCAAGGAGGCCGAGCAAGAACTGCAACAAGCCAAAGAGGACGCCGTCGCGGCCAACAAAGCCAAGAGCGATTTCTTGGCCAACATGAGCCACGAAATTCGGACTCCCATGAACGCCATCATCGGGATGACGGAATTAGTGCTCGACACCAAACTGAGTGCCGAGCAGCGCGACCATCTGATCATCGTTCAGGATTCGGCCGAGTCGCTTCTCGATCTGATCAACGACATCCTCGATTTTTCGAAGATCGAGGCTGGTAAGCTGGATCTCGATGACCATCCATTTGCGATTCGCGACCGTTTGGAAGACACCATGAAATCGATGGCCGTGCGGGCTCATCAAAAGGACTTGGAATTGGCGTGCCGGATCGATGCCAAGGTTCCCGCCACGGTCGTGGGCGACGATGGCCGCTTAAGACAAGTCGTTGTCAATTTGGTCGGAAACGCGATTAAATTCACCGAATCCGGCGAGGTCGTTCTGGACGCGCATGTGGAATCTTCCGGCGACGATCAAGTTGTTCTGCATTTTGCCGTCACGGATACGGGCGTCGGCATTCCCAAGCACAAACTGCAAGACATCTTCGGTGCATTCGAACAAGTCGACACATCGACCACACGCCGATTTGGCGGCACCGGGCTGGGACTGGCCATTTCTTCATTGCTGGTGCGGTTGATGAACGGGCGAATCTGGGTGGAAAGTGAAGACGGACGCGGCAGCACGTTTCATTTCACGGCGACATTCAAACTAGCTGACGCGAGTGTCCTGGCCAAAGGCGTTCAGCCGCCAAGCAGTGTTATCGGTATGCATGTGCTGGTTGTTGACGACAACAAGACGAATCGGCTGATTCTGGAAGAGATGCTGGCCAATTGGGGATTCAAGACATCTTCGGCCACGAACGGCGACGAGGCCCTTTCAGTTCTGAACGCCGCGCACGAAAAGGGAAATACCTTCGACGTCGCCGTCTGTGACGTCAACATGCCCGTCATGGACGGTTTTGGTTTTGTCGAGCAAGTCAGATCGAATTCCGCGCTGCGACAACTTCCGCTGATCATGCTCACGTCGGCCGACCGTCCCGGTGATGTTCAACGATTCCGCGATTTGGGCGTCAGCCGCTATCTGACGAAACCAGCGAAGCAATCCGAGTTGTTGCGGGCCATCGAAGCGGCCGTTGGCATCACGATTTGGCAACCCGCCAGCGAAGTCAAACCGGCGACACACGGCCAATCGGTCCGCAGTTTGAAAATTCTGTTGGCCGAGGACAGTATGACGAATCAAAAACTGGCGATTGCGTTACTGAACAAAGTTGGACATTCCGTCACCGTGGCCAACAATGGCCAGGAAGCAATCGACAGATTCGAATCAGAAAAGTTCGATCTGATACTAATGGACGTGCAGATGCCGGAAGTCGACGGTTTCGAAGCAACTCAGCACATCCGCCGTTTTGAACAGGCTTCCGGAACACACATCCCCATCATTGCCATGACGGCCCACGCGATGAAAGGTGATCGTGAACGATGCCTGGACGCCGGGATGGACAGTTACATCCCCAAACCGATTCAAACTCAACTCTTGTTCGAAACGCTGGCATCCATTGGCCTGGACAACTCCGAACGTGGAATTCCAGATTCAACCGAGTATAACGGCGGTGTGCTCGCATCCGAATCGGATGGTTTGGTTGACTGGAACGCGGCCTTAAACGCTGTCGGTGGGCATCGTGAAGTGCTGGATAGCGTGATCGAAGCCGTCCAGGACGAGGTGCCCGGCCTGTTGGAGCAGTTGGAAGTCGCGATTGCCCAATCCGATTTCCCCGTCGTGCGAAGGGCGGCTCATACGATCAAGGGCACGATGCGGACATTCGAAGTCACATCAATCCTCGAGTTAGCTCAAGAGCTGGAAGACATGGGGTTCCAAGAATCGTTGAACAACCCAGACCAGTTGTTTTCTAAGTTGCGAACACAACTTGAATGCACACTGGTTGAACTCCAGTCGGATCGTCCGTCGGAGAGCGTTTTTGACGATTGATCGTTTGGTTTCGTCGTGACGTAAGCTACCAGCTTGCGATCCGCGTATTGCCCCTTGTTTTTTCGGCAAGCTGGCAGCTTACCCCACATGAACTAAACCTTTGTAGGGTACTTCTGTTTAGAAATCATTTTGATCCGCGATCGCTCATTCCCCGAATGCTCGACGAATCACTCTGGCCCGTTTCGACCGAATCGCTCCGTAGGCATCGACCATCGCCCAGTCATTGGTGAGCGCGTTCATCGAAAGAACTCGGTTCGTCGACATAGCATCGCTCCGGGAATTCTGACGTTGGCTGCCAAACACAACCGCGCTCGATGCGGCCTCGGGTTTCCACAACGACACATAAAATCCGCCCAGGATCAAGCAGAGCAAACACGCCGCCGCAACGGCCGCCGACATCTGCATCCGCTGGAAAAACCGGCTGCGATGGAACGCGCGTCGCGACGCTTTCAACACGTCTCGTCGCAGAGTTGCCGGCATTTCCGGCATTTCGATCGTCGAAGCCAGCAATTCGGCTTCGGTGGCGAAAAGTTCGTCGTCGGGGAGGCGTTCAATACTCATTGAGCACCTCGTCCGCAATGGGATGCAGGAACCGCGACAACTTCTCGAGTGCGTAGCGATATCGGCTGGCAGCCGTGTTCGGTGATTCGCCCAGCACGACGGATATCTCAAGGAATGTCATATTCTCCCAAACCTTCAACGCCACAACTTCGGCCTGTTCCGCCGGAAGGCGCTTGATCGCGGTTTGTACTTGAGTCCTCCATTCCTCACGTTCCAGTTGAGCCACATCGGATCCGACCGCCCACAAGATTTTCGAAATCGAATGCATCGGTTTGCGACGGCCGATGATCTTCAGGCTTTCGTTTCGCACGATTTTCAAGAAATAGGCCCACGGGTGGTCGGCCTTTCCAAGTTTTCGCGGATTCTTGGCCACGCGAATCATCGAATACTGCAGAGCATCCTCGGCGTCTTCCCGATTTCGTGTGAGTGCTTCGGCGTATCGCAGCAGACGGGCCGCTGTCGCATCGTACAACCGCCCAAGCGCGGAGAGGTCCCCTTCCCCAAGCTGCAGGGAGTACTCGGCGACTAACTTCGCAATTTGTCCGCCTTCGTTTTTGTCCACAGGTTGATGGGCCTTGTAACAACGCGTTTCCGTCTTCCGCTCATCGATTGTTGGCAGTTCGAACTGTCGTTTTCAAGCGGAATCCGCTGAATCGTTGCGTTGT
>CAUZVF010000272.1:0-6893 GCA_963582955.1 Planctomycetota bacterium | reverse complement strand
GTGTATCTGACAGTTTTGGCATTGGCGGCCGTAGTCTTGACGGTCAGTTTGGTTCGCAACGAGATTTATCAAAATGTGTCCACTGCACTGCGGCATGGAATCTTCGCGTCGGTCACGATCATGACCACCACGGGATTTGGTACCGAAGATTTCACTCAGTGGACCCAATTCTCGAAGGGTTTGTTGCTTTTGCTAATGTTCATCGGCGGCTGTGCCGGCTCGACGGGCGGTGGGATCAAAGTCGTGCGGTTCTTACTGTTCGCCAAGATTGTGCGGCTCGAGGTCGAGCAGGCTTTTCGGCCAAATGTCGTGCGTCCACTTAGAATTGCCGGAGTAACCCTTGACAATTCTTTGCGGCACGAAGTGATGGTCTATTTCAGCCTTGTCCTGTTTATTTTTGTTTCGAGTTGGATGTTGCTGGCCGCGATTGAACCGGATACTCAATGGCAAGGCCAAGGCCATTCCGAATCCGAAAAGCTATTGGACTGTGCCAGCGCCGTCGCGGCGACTCTGAACAACATTGGACCTGGTTTAGGCGTCTTGGGACCGCACAGCAACTACGAAGGATTCTCTCAACTAGGAAAGCTGTTGTTGGCCTTGTTGATGCTGATGGGGCGGCTGGAATTATTTGCAATCCTTGTACTCTTTGCGCCGTCGTTTTGGAGAACACAATAAGAACTAAGATGACCGAATTTCTTCGAATGCTTGACGCTCCAATGTCCGCTCTGTTTCCAATCGCTGCCCAAGACATCCGGTTTCTGAGTGGATGTTTGACGGTCGCGGCAATCATGTTTGGCCTCGGTGTCGCCGGGTTGGTCTTACGGCGGAATCTGTTTTCGATCTTTATCTCGCTGGCCATCAGCGTTCAGGGCATCATTCTGGCATTGGCGGCATTTAGCACGGTTCACGAAACATGGTCCGGGCAAGTGTTCGCTCTTTTCTTGCTGGTGTTCGTGGCTGTTCAAGGATGTTTTCTGCTGGCTTTCGCGTCCTCAAACGCCAAACGTCCGCATCAGGACGACGCAACTAGCGACGACTCGAAGGGAGCGACCGGATCGAAAGACTCGATCGACGAGACGCCGGCCTCGGATGTCGCGACCGAGGTGAGCCATGATTAAGGTTGTGGCTGCGTTGATGTGCATCGTCGCCGCAGCGCCCCTGGTGGCCGCGTTGATTGGTTTCGTTCTCGAAACGCTAAACCGTCGTGCAGCCAGTTATTGGTTGGCCGTTGCAGGCAGCACGGTTGCCATGACGGCATCCGTCGTACTGATGACGATCGTTTCGAATCCAATGCTGTTGCCTCAGGATGCCAGCCGGATCGAATTGTTCCAGTGGTTGCAAGTCGGCGAAAGTGCGCGGTTCGACGTGACAATGACCTTGCGAGTTGACTCGTTCGCGGCCCTGCTGGTTCTGATGATCACGGCAATTGGCACGGCTGTCTTGATCCATGGCAAACAACAAAAGCTCAGCCGGCAGGTTCAGCATTTTCCGAGTCTGATGCTGTCGTTGTTCGTGGCGATCATGGTCGTACTCTCGGCGAATTTCGTGATGCTGTATTTCTTTTGGCAACTTTCAACGGTAGCGGCCATTTTGGCACAAAACCGGGGATCACGAAGTGCTGACGATGCTTCGCCGGCTAAGTCAAACCTTTTCCTATGCCTTGTGATCGCCGACTTTGCCTTGTTGCTGGGCGTCTGCTTTGTATGGACAAACTTCGGGACACTGGAACTGTCCGAGGTTTTGACCGAAGCGAATATCGCCGGCGTGTTGGCGGACCGTCCGGCGGTTGTCGGAACGATCTGCTTTTGTTTTTTTCTGGCAGCGTTTGGCCGGACTGCTCAATTTCCGCTGTTCGTGTGGCTGCACGATGCCGATCGGAGCCGCCCAGCCGACTCGGCCTTGATCCAAACGGCGACATTGATGCCGGCCGGAATCTACTTGGTTCTGAGAAGTCATCTGCTGTTCGACGCTGCTCCGGATACACGGCTCGTGATGGCCATGGTCTGTGCATTTTCGATTTTGTTGCTTTCGTCCATGGCGATCACGCAAAAGAACATGACGCGCGTGCTGAGTCTGTCGAGTGCCATGATGCTGGGGCAGGCGTTCTTGGCACTCTCCATCGGCACATTTGACGCGATCAAAGCTGCAATAGTTTTGTTGATTGTTCATTCGCTGACAAAAGCCGTGCTGTTTCTTTCCGCCGACAACATTGCATCGGATTGCGACGAGACGACGGAATTTGAACGACTGGGATCTCTGCGTCGTCGATTCCCGAAGAGTTGGTGGGCCATGATTTGTGCGCTGGTTATTCTTGTGTCGGGCATTTGGGGAACGAGTCGAATCTTGCAGAATCTTTCCAGTGATTTGTCGGCCAAAACAACTGCCGTCGTGAACGACGGAGACGAGGACTTGAATCTCAAAGATCCACCGGCGGCGACGGTCGCCAGTGTTGCTGGAACACTTTCAAATCTAATTTTGGCCAGCGTCTTTCTTCATTCGTTAGCAGTGTTTCGCGCTTTCTTTCTCGTATTCCACGGTGGCAACGCGGAGAAGACGACGAAGCCCGGTCCGTCCCATGAATCGGCCGGCAGTCGTTGGGTTCCGCTGTTCGCATTACTTGTCAGCGCGGCCGCGGTGGTCGTGTTTGCTCAGACCAATTCGTTTGACGAGATTCTGTTGCGGTCGTTTTGGAGTGCCGAAAGCGTTGAAACCGGATCCTTCTTGCGCCCGGCAATGCTCGTGGCATTGTGCTCGGCGATGGGGTTTGTCATCGCCTGGATGTTGTATGTCAAACCGTCCGTTTGGCCGGATCGGATCGCCCGCGTCGCCGGTCCATTCTCGCGGCTCAGCCAACATGGGTTCTACGTGGAAGAATTCTATTGTTCGTTTCTTGCGCGTATGATCCGACAACTCGCCGGCCTATGCCGTTGGTTCGACCGGTTGCTGTTTCATGGCCATGCGTCGCGAGCATGCGATCACGCGGCGTCCGCGATCGCACGGGCCGTTCGGCCGCTGCATACCGGGAATGTGCAGTTGTATGTGTTGGCATTGTTGCTGATGATTGCGCTGCTGGCGATTACATTGTTGTGCAACTTGGAGTAATCGGATGGAGCGGCTTTGGATCGGACTCGTCAACAACTCGGTATGCATGCTGGTCGTGCTGCCGATGATTGGAGCAGTCCTGGTACAAGCCATGCGTCCCTTCGGATGGGAAACCGTCCGCCGCACCGCCTTGACGAACGTTGTTTTGTCGCTGTTCTTGTTGATTGTGATGGTCGCCAACTTCGACGTCGGCAATCGAACAAATCAATCGGCAATGCAACAACAGCCACACGCCCAACTGCGGACCAATCTTCGTTGGACGGGTGGCCGAGCCGGCTCGGGCGCACCCAACATTCAATTTGCCGTGGGCGTCGATGGCATTAGCTTGTGGCCGATCGCGGCTATTGTCTTGTTGGCCTTTGCGGCGGTGACGGCAACCTACGGCCAAGATGGAAAACAAATCGCCAACAATTATTCCGCGATCCTGCTGTTGCAGGCCGCGCTCATCGGAGTTGTCGCCGCGCTGGACGTCATTCTATTTTGCGTATTTTTGGAATTCAGTGTGTGGCCGCTGGCCGTCTTGATGGGCCGTCGCGGCGATGCCAACACGCTGACGACCGTCAGACGAATGTGCGTGTCGCATTCGATCAGCAGCTTGTTGGTCATGGCGGGGCTCGTGTTGATGGTTCTGGCTTATTCGTGGATGCGAACAACGGAGGCGAATCCGAATCCGCCGTTGGTTTTCTCGATCTCGGAATTAACCGCGGGGATTTCCGCTTGGTTGGCTGACGATCGGGCCGCACAAACATGGAATCAAGTTCGCGTCTGGGTTTGCTTTCTCGTGGCAGCGGGCCTCACGATCAGATCTCTTGCCGTGCCGTTTCATGGTTGGTTTCTAAATAATCAGGACCGGTCGTCGATTGCGGTGTGCATTTTGTCTCCGGCGGTGGCGCTGCCAATTGCCGTTTATGGAATTGTCCGCTTTGTTCTGCCGATGTTCCCTGAAATCGCGATGCCGCTGGCTCATCCGATTTCGATCATGTTGCTCGCTTCGGTTGTCTTCCTGGCGTTGTTGGCCGTCTCATCCCGTGGACTTGGACGGCTGACGAATCACGCCTGCCTACTGCATTCGGCATTGTGCCTGCTGGCCGTTACTTCGCTGAGTACTCTGGGAGTTACCGGCGCGTTGATTCATTCATCGAGCATTCTTTTGTCGGCCGCCGCGGTTTTTTTGCTGGCCGATCGTTTCCCTCGGATCGCGGCATGGCGGCATTTTCTATTGCTGTTGGCCGTGGGTGCCGTGCTCGGAATTCCCGGTTCGAGCGGATTTGCTGGCCAGTTGATGATTCTTGTTGGCATCTTTGAAACTGATCCCATGATCGCTCTTTGGACATGCTTTGCGTTGCTGCTATTGCTGTGGGTATTTGCCGTGGCGTTGTTGTCGGGCCAATCTACGGATGTGCCCGATCCGCCGGCTGACGTTAACGAGGGCCGCGGAGCTTCGCTGCGAACGCTGGCAGCCGTGTTTCCGTTGCTGTTTGTGATTGGCTGGCTCGGTTTACAACCGCAGTTCCTGATGAGCCGGATGAACCAGAGCGTCGCGTATGTAATGCGTCGATATCCAGCAACTTCTGATGCCAGCGCGGACTCGGATTCTCAACGGCCACGGCGGCTGAGCCAACAACGGCGTTATAGACGGGGTGCGGTCAACTTTCAGTAGCTGGCTTCACAAGAATTCAGGGATTAGTGCGGCTTGACTGAATTCTTGCGAATCCAGCGACCAGGCATGCGAATGCCAAATACTTCCCAGATTGTTCATTCAGATAGCAGGTTGGACGTGTCGTATTCGATTTCGGTTTTACTTCCACACACTGTGCTGGCCTTGGCCGCCAGCTTGATGTTGTTGGGAGCAACCGTGTCGACATCACGGCGAATTTGGGGTCCACTTTGTTTGTTGACGCTATTCGGGACGGCCATCTGCTTGGGCATCACGACTCAAGACTCGGCATCAGCCAACAACATGACCAGTGACATCTTTCCCGTTGTGCAAGAGCCGCTTGGAATCGTGTTTCAATGGTTTAGCCTTGGTGTTGTGTTTCTCGTCGTGCTGATGACGATTTCAAGTCACGCCAATTCACCGGTCGCCGTCGAGCAATACGGGCTCATCCTGTTGTCTCTGCTGGGAATGATGCTCGTTTGCGTTGCGAATGATCTGATCGCCATTTTGTTGGCGTTCGAGCTGATCGTGCTGCCGGCATCGATTCTCGTTTTCTTGAATCGGCGATCCAGAACGGAACTTCGGCAAGTTGCCGGCGACCAAACTGAATCCGTCGAGAACATCGCCGTCAAGTTTCTGGTTTGGAATATCACCGCTTCCGTGGCTGCTCTTCTCGGTGGTGCGTTGATTTATGGGATTGGCGGAATCACGAACCTGACTCTGTTGCGGCGAGTTTTCGACGAGATCGCACAGTCGTCGATGGAAACTGCCCCGTCACCGTTTGTCTTGAGTTTCGGCGCGCTGGGTGTCGTATTTCTATTGGTTGGCCTGGCCGCGCGAATGTGGATTATTCCCGCACACCTCATTCTGGCCGACGTTTATGAAGCGAATCGGTCGTGGTTGAACGCATTCGTGACGGTGGCGTTGGGGGTGCCAGCATTTGTCGTCATCGTCCGAGTTCTGGTCCACACGACGATCGGCATCGAGGCAACCGGTCAGGTTGTCTCACTGGTTGTGGCACTCGGAACGATGACGCTCGGTCATTTACTCGCACTCACGGAAACACGAATTCGGCGAATCCTGGCCTATCTGACGACGGCACAAGCGGGCTTCGTGCTGGCGGCGTTGGCTGTCGGATTCTGGAACTCCCAACATCCGCAACTGTCGCGACAATTGACAAACGGAGTCCACGCGGCCGTGTTGACCGTGCTAACGACCGCGGTGTGTCTGATCGGAATCCATGCCGTATTTGCGTACCTGTGCGGTTCAAATCGTGAGATCGAATACACCGATGATCTGAGCGGTTTGATTCGACACCAACCGCTGGCAGCGACAATCCTGCTGGTGTGTTTCTTGAGCCTCATGGGAGTCCCCCCGCTAGCCGGTTTTTGGTCACGTCTATTTGTCGTGGCCTCGGCATTCGATGTACGAGTGGAATCGCCCGAAACGGAATTGCTTGTTCCATTGACGAGCTATTTCGTCTTGGGAATGTTCGTCATCGTGAATTGTGTGCTCGCCGCGATCGTGGGACTGCGGCTGATCGTCGTGGTTGTCTTTCACCCGCCCGCGGGGCAACGCAAACCGTCCGGAGGACAAGCCTCGTTGGCCGCCGCGATGTTGTCGGCCATCTTGGCAATTGCCGTGGGACTGCTGCCCGGCCCATTGATCGATGTTGTCGGCACGATCGAACACCCCATCGTCGGCGAATTGAGGGACCAGACGACGAGTCAACAAAACTAACGCCGGCGCTGAGGGCCGGCATCGTGGTTGGATGTGCTGCCAGCTTTTTTGCTCAAACGCCGCCGGCAAAGTGTCGGATCAACAAAAAACCAGTAAGGAGTCGAACGAATGAATCCAACAAGAGTCTGGCTAACACCACTTGTGATCGCGGTTGTTGTCACGAGCGTAGGTGCTGGCGAGCCGATCGATATCGGGACGCGACGACAACTATTCGTGGACGGGTATCTGATCAAATCCATGAACAACGTCCGGCAGGTATTGCACCGCCCGGTTCGCGGCGAGGTCGCGATCAAGCCGGAACATCCCTGGGAAAAGCACGGCGTTTCGTACATGGTCACGTTCCGCGACGGCGACAAGTTCCGCGCTTGGTACCGCACCGACGCGGCCGCGTTCG
>CAUZVF010000271.1:0-6898 GCA_963582955.1 Planctomycetota bacterium | reverse complement strand
TGCATGTGAGAATTCAAGAAATCGGAAAGCTCCGTATCTTCGACGGGATCCCAATTGTATTTCTCCATTTCAGCCTGTGCCGCGGCGGCCGGAACGTTCTCGACAAGCATCCGGTACGAAGCAATCACGCCGCCTGTGCGTTGGCTTCCCGCGGCACAATGCACGAGTACCCGTTTGTCTTGCTGCACGGCCGTGACAATCGTTTTGATGGCCATGGCGTAATTGGCAATCTTGCCAGTCCCGTCGCCTCCCAATGGAAAACGATGCCGTTCAATTCCCAACTGCTTCACAACGGCCTGCTCGGCGACTTGGTCCGGCGATGTCGGATCAACACTTTGGAGATCGATAATGACATTGATCTGGTGACTTCGAAGTGTCTTCTTGACAAGCCATCTCGAGAGTTGGCCGCTGCGGTAGATTTGATCTTGCTGGACGATCCCCCATCTCTTCGGAATGAAGACGTCCCGGATGTGCTTAGGCCAATCCCAGATCGAAATGCTGATACCAATCAATGCAATGATCACCACCATGACGAATCGACGATGTCTCATCAGGTGCGGCTTTCGCGTCAATTTCTTACTCTCAGTTGAAACAACTTGTTAACGGCATACCGTTTGACGAAACAGAATGCCGTAGCCGGATTCGCAAGAATTCGGGTGCCCAAACCGTCTAGGCGCCGTGGATTCTTGCGAATCCAGCTACATCAATCGCAAGCGCATGGCGACAAATTCAGTCCAACCTAATTCCAAGTTGCGACAAAACACGAGCGATTTGTCAAAGCTAAGAACTAGGGTGTATCCGAATTGGCAATAGCCTGCATTGACGTCTCGACTGCGGCAAGCCCAGCGGTGGCCAGGCGGCGGATCGTATGGAAAAGGGCAAAACCAATCAAGATCGTCCATTCTCGGAATCAGTCACTCAGCCCACGATTCACTGGTGAGACGTGGACGTCAATTCAACATTCCGCCTGACAGCCAACCAATGAGTTTGCTATACTCCCCGGCGCGCATCGCTTAAGACGAGCGGCGGATGAGAATCTTCCGTTTGGGAATCGTGGGCGAGCGCCCAATGGCACTCACTTTAGATGCAACATTCGGGAAACCGTTGATGGGGCCAGGAACCTGACGGTTCCCGCTAGCCTGGTAATTTGAGCTTCATTGCTCTTGGCTAGCGGGAACCGTGAGATTCCTGGCCAAAACGGATAACTGTCCGACTCGTCGTTTAATTTGACGAAACGATACCGTCGGTAAAGTGCGTGCCCGTCGGCTGATTTCATCAGCCGAGACGCGCTAGCGTCCGGTTCCTGCTGGTAAATTCTCATCCGCCGCTCGCCGAAGTGCATTTTGTGCCCATTGCGATTCATGTTCCTGGTAAGAAACTTCCTGTGAAGGTGTCAACGATGCCAAAAACATTCTGCTATCACGCCATGTTGATCGGGTATTGCTGCATTTCGCTGATCGCGTCTGGATGTGGCAGCGACGAAGAAGAATCGGCACCGGCGGAGCAATCGTCAGTCGAGAGCAATTCGGGTAACAAAGGTGAAATTGGCGGATCTGATACTCAAAACACACGAGCGAGCAATACCGAAAAACCAAAGACAACCCCCGAATCGGGAAAAAGGCGGCCTCCCAAGAAGCTCACGTTGGGTGCGACAGGTGCCGGATCAGCGGCCAGCAACGGTGCGGCCAACCTTGGCAGTCATGAAGCTCGCATCGACGATGTGTTACACGCAATGAAGCCGATGCAAGTTCTTCTGGGACAATGGCGCGGGACGACATCCAAGGCGTTTCAGGGGTTCAAGGCCGTGGATCAGTTGAATTGGGTTTGGGACCTTAAGACCGACAAGTCGCAGCCGGCCTTAGTGATGTCATCGGACAAGAGTCCCTATTTTCGAAAGGGACGCTTGACCTATTTGACCGACACGCAGCAATTTCAGTTATTGGCACAAGACGAGGACGGGCAGCAACACGAATATCGCGGCACTTTTTCCGCCGATCCGCAAGATGTGGCAGGCGACGATAACAAACTCCAGCGGACCTTCAAGCTCAAATTGACGGAAGTCGTTACCGAATCGGCCAAGGAAGCGTGGCAGGTCATCTTCAATCAACAAGAAAACAACCGCTACCTGATGGAACTTTATCGATCACGGAACGGAGGAGAATTCTTTCGCCGCGATACGGTCGGAACTCAACGTGATGGGACTTCGTTTGCCATCGACGATTCCGACTACAAAGAGAAAACCTGCATCATTTCCGAAGGCCTCGGCACGATCCAAGTCAGCCACAACGGAAAGTCATTTTGGGTGTGCTGTACGGGTTGCAAAGCAGCGTTTGAAGAAGAGCCCGAACGGTGGCTCGCAAAACTCGCCGAACGCAATAAAAAGAAGATGGAAAAAAGCGAGTAGCAGCCCCAAGGCGATGGCACGGCCATTTTTAATTTGGTGGTTCAAGGTTCAAGTCGCTAATTCTCGTTCTTGACGCGTCGCTGGCCGGGACGGGCAGGACAAAAGGCCCCCGCAATATTCTTGGCAATCGCGGACTGCCGATCACAATCGCATTGACCACAAGAGACCATAACCCATTGCGATTACATGAGTTAGCGTCGGCGGCGTGTTTTTTCCTCCCGTTGACCGTTTTCGCGGACTCGGTTATGCTCCCGCTCCTTTTCCCGCGCTCCCGGCAATTTCACGGGCGCAGGTTGGCACGTCACTACGCCGGCAGTTTTCCTGACGGCTTTCGAATAATGGATTTTCGAAGCGAGGCAGCAACTTGTCGAGGAAGGCTATCATCGCGGCTACGACCGCGGCATCGTTGACGGGTGCATTCCTGTTGTATTCGATGCTTGTCAGTCCGTGGATCTCACCACATTCGGTGAAGAAACCAGCATTCCCGGCAGGGCTCGACACATCGCCTTTGAATCGCGGCCGCGCCTCGGAACTTGCACGCCGGTATCTGTCGGCGCAAACATGGGCTGCCCAAGCACCCTATCAATTTAGCAACAAGGAAAAGACTTATTTCTACTTTAAGAAATGGAAGCAGATTGATGAGGACGGAGCCGTCCGGTTTGAACCGTTTGCGTTGATTTGGTTTAGCCGCATCGACGACACCAGTGAAGAGCCGGTGACGATGGTGGCTGAATCGGCTGTTGTCAACTTCGCTTCAAAGTTCAGCCTATCGAATCCCAATCCCGGGCGCGTTGTCGGCGGAAAGCTAGAGGGCGAAGTTCACATCAGCGGAGCCAACGGACTTGCGATCGACGGGCGCAATTTCATTTTCTCGGAAAGTGCTCTGAAGGTTTGGAGTGACGAAGATGTGAAATTGGCGTACGGGCCGGGGCCTCACCGCGGAACCGGCCATGGCCTGCAAATGGAATTGATTCCGGCCGGAGATTCGCCAACTTCGGATGAACTGGCCATCAACGGAGTGCGCAGTATTCGTCTGCGGCGCAACGTCAACATGGACCTGTTGATGGAAGAAGAAAACAAAGCGCCGACGAAGGTCAATATCCGCAGCGACGGCGCATTCAACTTCGATATGGAAACGAATATCGCAACCTTTGAACAAAATGTCCGCGTGCGCCGGCCAACATCTCCGACGCAAAGAGATTCGCTCGACTGCCAGTCGCTGCGGATTGTGTTCGAAGAAAAAGAATCACAAGCGTCCGAAACTCCTGTGGCTGCTGCCACCGATAGCCGTGGTGAGCCGGCCTTCCAGACGATTACTCCCGGACTCGAATTCCGTCGGTTGTTGGCGCAAGGCAAGAAAGATTCCAAGCGGGATGTCGTGTTGGTATCACAGGTCAATGATCTCACGGCTCGCATGAGTGAACTAAGATACGATTCACAGACCAAAGTCGTCGCCTTGCTCGACGACGAATCGGTGACGTCAATGCGAGGCGACAGCGAACTGCATTGCCCGGAAATCACTTTGGTCCACAACGACGACAATGAAATCGAATCCGTGTGGTGCCGTGGAGCCGGTTGGCTAAAACGCCGCGATCGGCTAACGGGATCGACCGCCATGGCGGCCCGTTGGCATAAGCAATTGCGGATGTATCCCGATCCCAAATCCGATCTCGACATCATCGAACTCCAGGAACGTGCTTGGGTCAGTCAGCCACCGCAACAATCCGAGATCAGCGCCGACACGATCCGGCTGTGGTTGGAACAGGGATGCAACTTCGATCGGCTTGGCATGCCATCAGGATCTGACAGTTCCGGCCAGCAACGTCCAAAGAGACTTGTTGCCGTGGGCAACGTCGAAATGACGAGCCCGCAATTGCACGCCCATACCAAGCGCTTGGAAGCGTGGTTCGAACCGGCGCCGGACCGCGAAACGGCAGCCCGTCTGCCAAAATCGAAACCTCTTCATATTCAAGCAGTTTCGTATCGTGTTGGCGATTCGAAAAACGCGACGATCCAAGATGTCCGGAACCGCCGCCAAGTCCGACGAATTCGATCGCAACGACGCAGCTTTCCAGCATACGGCAACAGTCGTCAGGGTTATGCGTCGGTGCAAGATTCCATTCCACGTCGCACTCAACCTCGCACGGTTTCGCCTCCGGCACTGCAGTCGCGCGGTAGGCCAAGGCCGACGAGAAACTCGGTTTTGCCCTCTTCGGACAACAACAGCGAACCGCTCGACGTGACGGCCAACCTGATTCGTGTCCTCATCGGCGAAAAGATGAACGAAGACGATCAGGGTGTACGGGAAGTCTGGACGGAAGGTGACGTTCACATCACTCAAGACCGTCCCGATGGACAGCCGCCACTCGACCTGACAGGCGATCGGCTGCATCTTAAGAACGAAAGCGAATCGAATCAGCAAGTGCATGTTTTTGGGAAGCCGGCCCGGATTCACGACCGCGAAATGGACCTGGAAGGAAAAGAAATCTTTCTTGACCGCGGCCGTAATTATTCGTGGGTCAATGGTGCGGGCGTCCTTGGCCTGCCGGTCGACAAGGATCTCGACGGCACGCCGCTGACTGAACCCAAGAAATTGAAAGTTCACTGGACGGAAAAAATGACGTTCGATGGCTTGAACGCCGATTTCTTCGGCGACGTTCGCGCCGTACTCGATCAAAGCCAAGTACGATGCCAGGAAATGCGGATCAAGCTGACCCAACAGATATCGTTCACAAACGGGAACAATGATCAGACCAAGGCCGATATCCACACGATCTTCTGTAAGGACAACGTTCGGTTCGACAGCTATGAGTACGTCGACGGCAAGTTGACGAAGATTCGCAAAGCCAAGTTCACGATGTTTTCGCTCGATCAACAAACGGGCGACACGCTTGGTGCCGGCCCGGGATGGGTTCTGAATTGGAATTCCCGGCAAGGCAAAGGGAATCCGTCGGCAGTCGCTCCTTCGTCGCTGGCACAGGCTAACCGACCCATGCAGGCTGACAACACCGAGTGGGAATACGTGCGAATTGACTTTGCCGGAAAGGCCGTCGGAAATCTGAACGAAAAACATACGACATTCCACGATCAAGTCCGAATCGTCCACGGCCCGGTCAAACGCTTGCTCGAGGTAATCGATCCCGACGACCTGCCACTTGATGCGGGTGAAATGAGCTGCGAGAAACTGATCGCGTCGCAAATGCCGGAAACGAAAAAGCGAGCCAGTTACATGGTCTTGCAGGCCAGCGGAAATGCGAAACTGGAAGGACGCAAGTTCTTCGCTCGCAGCGAGTTCATCACCTATGACGATTCGAAAAAACTGTTCATCCTGTTTTCAAAGGGCAACCGCAAGGCGACAATCTGGCGGCAAGAGAAACCAGGCGACGACTTCAGGCACAACGACGCCCGGCGAATGGAATTCATACCATCGCGCAACTTCTTGCGACTCCACCAGTCAACCGGCGGTCAAGGCCTTCGCTAAACGCTGGTGGCAGTTTCAAAATTGGGAGGGCGAGGCGGCGAGCGCCCAATGCCGCTCACTTTGTAGAACAATTGTCATCAATTGCTTCCTTCACATGGCAGAAAACAGTTGGGACAACGGTTCTACACACTCGAAACTGCACGTAAAGTGAGTGGCATTGGGTTACCGCCCTTCGGATGGTGAATAATCCGGGCTGGCTCTCTGCACGGGCCCAGTTTGTCCCGATTTAGCCAGCTTGGCACAAGTAGTGAACTTATAATCATTTAATGCACGAAACCTGCTGCTGCCGGAAAAACTTTTGAGAAAATGGACAGATTCCGGATTTTGCACGCCCGGTTTTTGGGTGAAATCCCGTTTGACAGGATAGAGGGCGTGTGGTCATCCATTCTTAAGATTTCCGGGTCGAGTGACAAATTCACCAATCCGGGCGGATGACACAAAATGGCTTCGTCTTACGTTTTTCGAGACGGCTTCCGGCTTTTCCGCCATGTGACGGAACTTGGAAGTCGTACGTACTCTCGACTCGTTTGTGCTGGATGATCGGACCTTTGGCAATGACACTCAATTTTGGCGTTTCGAATGAGTAACAACCCGGTTGGGGCGTCGTTGCGGCGACAGATTCGGCGGCGCAAAACTGCACAGGGGGGGGGGGGCTTTAGGCAGACTTCGGCGGAAGTGCTTGAGGCGTGTGTGCTGCTTTCGGCGACGTAGATATCCGCGGCCATAAGTATTCACGAGCGTGTCTTGGCGGCATGGATGCCGCCTTTCGATTGCAGGTTACGCGAGCCAAGGATGGCGGCCTCTTGCTGCATAACGCTTGAGGTAACCGGGTTGGCGGACCAACGGAGTTGATGTTTGCAAACCAAGAATTGTAATCGAAGGAAACGACGTTGACAAACCGAAAGGCGAGCCAACTCCGGTTGACCGATTTGTGTACGCCCGACATGGGCGTGAACTTGTGGGGTGTGAGTCCCCTGTGTGTGAATCACATTGATTCTGCTGTGACTGTACAG
>CAUZVF010000270.1:0-6899 GCA_963582955.1 Planctomycetota bacterium | reverse complement strand
ACTTTCCCGCCATACCAAATTCCCACCCGTATCCTGCACGCATTTGTGAAGCGCTCCGAGGCGATTTGAAGTAGAATTGAGCAGCCCGCGCGTTTCGTCACAATCATTATGTCACACCAAGCTCCTCCCAATTTGATTTCGGTGGTCTGCAAGTATTGCCGCATTCGATTTAAGGTCGAGGCAAGATTTGCAGGCAAGAAGGGAACGTGCCCCAACGCGGAATGTGGCCGCTCGTTCATCCTCGGTGCCGCCAAGACTTCCACCGCCAGTACCTCTGCAAAAAGCAAACGGCGTCACACGTCGAGTTCATCGTCGACGGCTCGTAAACGCAAAGCGACTGAGTCGTTTGACTTGGACGCAAGAAACGCCACGCGTCCAGAGCGCCGCGGCAAGCGTCAGAATTCGGCCGTCACGTCGAGTTCCCCGCAATATCAAGTCACGGTCCGCCAACGCAAAGGGACCGCGCCGCCACCAACTCGCGGTTCAAGAAAGTTGAAGGTCGGCGCGGCCATCGCCGCCGCATGTGTGTTGCTGCTGGGAATCTCGTTCTTTTGGCCGGCAGCAGGTCAACCTATGCCGTTGGCCGATTCACAAGTCGTGGCGGCCGAGACGAACAAGAAACCGGTCGTCGGTTTCAAGTCTCATGTCGCTCCGTTCATGAAAAAGTATTGCTACGACTGCCACGGCCCCGACGAAGCACAGGCCGGACTCGGCTTTCACGCGTACAAGAAAGCAGCCGACGTGCTGGACGACCGCAAGAAGTGGGAGAAGGTCCTGTCGATGCTTGAAATCGGCGCGATGCCTCCGTCAGAGATGGACGTGCAGCCGGACCCCGACGAGCGAAAAGTCGTCGTGAATTGGATCGAGAACAAGTTGTTCGACATCGACTGCTCGATCGACCGTAATCCCGGACGTGTCACGATTCGCCGGCTGAACCGAGTCGAATACAACAACACAATCCACGATTTGCTGGGTGTCGACTTCCGGCCGGCCGACGATTTTCCGTCCGACGACGTCGGTTATGGATTCGACAACATCGGCGACGTCCTGTCGATCTCACCCTTGCTGATGGAAAAATACCTCGACGCGGCCGAGCAGATTTCTGAAGAAGTCATCGTGTCGAGCGATCCGACCAAAGTCGTGGTTCAGTACGAGGGCAGCGCGTTGAAAGCAACCGGCGGTGTGCGAGCCGGAGATCAGGGATTCTTCGCGATGTACTCAGCGGCCAAAGTCGTGGCACGGCACGAATTCCCGCACGACGGCGAGTATATTCTGCGGGCAGAAGCGGGTGCCGATCAGGCGGGCGGCGAGCTGGCGAAAATGGAATTCCAGCTCGATGGCAAGCGTTTGAAGGTGTTCGAAGTCAAAGGACAACGCAAGCCCAAAGTTTACGAAGTGAAGACGCGCGTCAAAGCCGGCTCGCATCGATTCAGCGCGGCGTTCATCAACGACTACTACAATCCCAAGGCCAAGAAACGGCGTGACCGTGACCGAAATCTGTATGTTCGATTTCTGGAAGTGAAAGGGCCGACCGACTTCGACCCCAAATCGTTGCCGGAACAACATCGCCGCATCGTCACCGCGCGGCCGGACAAAGATCGCAGCGTTGCCGCGGCCGCTCACGAAGTCCTCGGCCCGTTGGCAAGCCGTGCGTTTCGGCGTCCCGCCTCGGACGAAGAAGTGATACGTTTGGTGGGCCTCGTCGAGTTCGCGGTCAAGGAAGGCGAGCCGTTTGAAGCGGGAATTCAGATCGCACTGCAAGCGATCCTCGTCTCGCCGCATTTTCTGTTTCGTGTGGAATTGGATCCGACGCCCAACAACGCAGACGACAACAACGCTGTCGCCGATTACGAGTTGGCGTCACGGCTCTCTTACTTTTTGTGGAGCAGCATGCCGGACGACGAACTGATCGATTTGGCCAAGAAAAACACGCTTCACAAACCGGACGTGCTGGAAAAGCAGGTTCGCCGCATGCTGGCCGACGACAAGTCACAGGCACTGGTCGACAACTTTGCCGTCCAGTGGCTGAATCTACAAATGCTTGAGGAGGTTCAACCGGATACCAACATCTTTCCGGAATTCACGCCTGAGCTGCGGGAGGACATGGTCAACGAGACAAAGTTGTTCTTCCGATCGGTCATGAACGACAACCGCACGATCCTCGATTTTCTCGACGGAAAGTACTCGTTTGTCAACGAGCGATTGGCGAAACATTATGACATCCCGGATGTGCGTGGCGATGAGTTTCAGTTGGTGAGTTTTGACAATGGCCGGCGGATGGGACTGTTGACTCAGGCCAGCATCTTGACGCTGACGTCGAACCCGAATCGCACGTCGCCGGTGAAACGCGGCAAGTGGATCATGGAAAACATCCTCGGCACGCCGCCGCCTGAACCTCCGCCCGATGTACCGCAGTTGGAAGAAACAGCGAAAGCCGCGCCGGGCACGTCGTTGCGCGAGCAATTGGAACTCCATCGCAAGGACCCCGGATGTGCGTCGTGTCATCGGCAAATGGACGCACTCGGTTTCGGCTTCGAGAACTTCGACGCCGTCGGCAAATGGCGTGACAAGGACGGTGAATTTCCGGTCGATTCGTCAGGAACGTTGCCCAGCAACGAAACTTTCAACGGTGCCGTCGAACTGGTCAGAATTCTGAAGAAGCGGGAGTCCCAGTTCTGCCGATGTTTAACCGAGAAGATGCTGACCTACGCATTGGGGCGTGGGTTGGAGTATTACGACAAGTGCGCAATTGATAAGATCGAAAAGGCGTTAAAGAAGGACAATCTCCGGTTCGCAACGTTGGTCGTCGAGATCGTCAAGAGCGAACCGTTTTTGATGCGTCGTGGAGAAAAGTAATCGAGTTCGCCTGTTCGAGCATCAAGAGCCGAGGTGGAGGCATTATGAATCAAGCGGCCCAATACATGATGTGCACCGGACTCGCATTGATTGCTGCCGGTATTTGCATCATGTTGTTTGAAGTGCCACCAAAGACAGATAAAGTGCTCATTCGAGAATGCCTTGTTGTCGCGGGTGTAATCTGCGGAGCGCTTGGGCTAATCAAGCATCGGATTTGGAAGAAAGCTGGCTGAATGTCAAACCCCGGTGTTTGAGCCCGTACCCACGTCACGTAAGGTGTGATGACTACTAATAAACGCACGAAAGAGCAGAACCAATCATGAGCCGCCGAACCAATCGAACTCCTCTGCCACGACGTACGTTTTTGAAAGGTGTTGGCACGGCGATGGCATTGCCGGCGTTGGAAGCGATGCGGCCTGTTTCTTTACTGGCCGCCGAATCGGCTGGCGTGCCCGTGCGGATGGCGTTTGTGTTCTTTCCCAACGGAGCCATCATGCCGTCGTGGAATCCGAGCGGCGAAGGCGAGAACTATGAACTCTCGAAGACATTGAAACCGCTGGAAAAACTGAAAGGCGAGTTCAATGTGTTTACGGGTCTGGCTCAGGACAACGGCCGGGCCAAAGGTGATGGCCCCGGCGATCACGCGCGCTGTGCATCGACCTTTATAACAGGCGCGCATCCATTCAAAACGGCGGGAGCCGACATTCGTGTCGGAATCTCGGCCGATCAATTTGCCGCTCAACAGATCGGTAAGAAGACGAAGCTGCCGTCGCTGGAACTCGGCATCGAACGCGGACGCACGGCCGGCAATTGCGATTCCGGATACAGTTGTGCGTACTCATCGGCCGTTTCTTGGAAGAGTCCCACGACGCCGATGGCCAAAGAAACGAATCCGAAGCTGGTGTTCGAGCGGCTATTCGGTTCCGACGGTGAATCGGCCAAAGAACGCCTGCGCCGCGCGAAGTACCGTAAGAGTATCCTTGATCTGGTTGCCGCCGACGCGTCGAAACTCCGTAAGAAACTGGGGCAAACCGACCGACGCAAGATTGACGAATTCTTTACGTGCGTCCGGGAACTGGAACTCCGCATCGAACAAGCGGCCAAAGAAGACAAACAGAATCGCCCCGACTTCGACGCACCGCGCGGCGTACCGGGTGATTTTCAAGAACACATTCGGTTGATGTACGACCTGATGGCCGTCGCCTTCCGCACCGACTCGACACGTATCGCCACGTTCATGGTCGGCAACGCGGGCAGCAACCGAGCCTATCGCATGGTCGGCGTCAACAGCGGCTGGCACTCGATTTCTCATCACCGCAACGAGGACAGCAAGGTCAAGGACCTCCAAAAAATCGACCAATACCTGGTCGAGCAATTCGGATACTTCCTGGAGAAGCTGCGATCAATCAAAGAAGGCGACGGAACGCTGTTGGACAACAGCATGATCGTGTACGGCAGCGGCCTGGGCGACGGCAATCGCCACAACCACGCCGAACTGCCAATTCTGCTAGCCGGCCGCGGCGGCGGCACAATCAAGACCGGGCGGCATATCAAAATGAGCGGTGAAACTCCGCTGAACAACCTGCTGGTCTCGATGATGGACCGCGTCGGAGCCAAAGTCGACACGTTCGGTGACAGCAACGGCCGGCTGAAAGTTCTGGATGCATAATCGCGTTCAATGAATTGCGGCTATTGCCTGATTCGACAGTGCCACTTTGTTCTGCCGCTCGCCGGTATCGCGATCCTTCGCAACGTTATGCCGGACAGAACAGAGCCAGTACGTCTTTGACATTTCCCTTGGCGACAAGCACGACTGCCACGTCGCCGGCTTTCAGTTGATCGTCGCCGCCGGGCACTTGCACGTAATCTTCGCGTTCAATGGCGGCAATCAAACTGTTGTTGAGGTGAGTTTCCTTTAACGGCGCCGCCGTGACCGCCGCGTCCTTACAGACTTCAATCTCTAGGACTTCCGCTTCACCGCCCGCGATTTCCGAATGGCTCAAGACGTGGTCCGCGGCGACCATGCCGAGAATTTGACGGGACATCACGTCACGTGGGCTCACGGAAACATCGATGCCGAGGCGATCCAACACATTGGCATAGTCAGGACGGCGCACGACGCACAGGATTCGTTTGCTTCCCAGTTCGCGTGCTTCGACACCGCAAATAATGTTGTCTTCGTCGCGGCCGGTCGCGGCGACGAACACATCGGCACTGCCGACGCGCGCTTCCAGCATCTCGGATTGCTTCGACGCATCAGCGTGCAAGACCGTGACGCCTTCGAGCCGTGTGGCAAGGTATTCGCAACGATCGGCGTCGGATTCCAATAGCAGAACGTTAAAGCGTTCTTTGCCTAGGATGGCCGCCAGGCTGTATCCGATTTCTCCGCCGCCGCCGATGATGATATTCAATCGCGGCGGAGCCTTTCGCTGGAACAAACGCGTGACACTTTCGACCTCTTCGCGTTTGCCAATCAACGTGACATGGTCACCGGCGTTGACGACATCATCGGCTCCGGCAATGACGACACGAGTTGGACTGGAAATTAGCCCAACCCGGACACCGCGCGGCAGTTGCAGTTCCCGCAGGTGAACTCCAACGGCTTTGGCGTCAGCTTCGACGGCAACTTCCTGAACCTCGATTCCGCCGCGGGCAAAATTCTCGATGGCAAACAGCCCGGATTTGCGGATCACTTTCGCCAATTCAACGGCTGTCAGGTGTTCCAAACTCAGCAGACGGTCGATCTGAAAGTGGCGCTGATAATCGAACGTGCTGTAATCAAGGTACGACGGATTCAGTACGCGAGCCACGCTGCGGGCGGCTCCCATGGCTTTCGCCAAGCTTGCGCCAACCAGATTCACCTCGTCGTGGTTGGTCACGGCCAAGCACAAATCGGAACTCGAAATGCCCGCCTGAAACAACGTGACCGCGTCGCACGCTGAACCACAAACCGATTGGACATCGAATCGTTCTTCCAATTCTTCAATGGCCGCGCCCGAAGAATCGACAACGGTCACATTGTGGTTGTTGTCGACCAGGTTTTCGGCGATCGACTTGCCAACGGTTCCAGCGCCCAAGATGACGATATTCATGAATTCTCCGCAGCTGTTATCGGGACGATTTGCAGGGCGCTCACAATCAGTCTGATGTCGGTTCTTCCGACCGTTTCGCGGCACGCATCGCCTGAATGTGCTCGCAGTTGGGATTATTCAGGCATTCATCCGCAATTAACAGATCGTCCAGAATCCGGCCGCTGATGACAGTTTCTTCAATGATCCGTGGAACATCATCAATCGTCACGTTCCCGTAAAAGATACCCTGCGGATAAATACAAACTGTCGGGCCGTGCTCACATTGTTCCAAGCATCCAGACTTGCTGGCACGCACGAGCGGTTTCAGGTTGCGGCGTTTGACTTCGGCCTTCAGGGCGTTTCGCAGAGCTTCGCTGCCGTCGGGGTTGCAGCAACCACGTCGATGGCCGGGAGACCGCTGGTTACAACAAACAAAAATGTGATGCTTGAACGCCGGCATGGATCTTGAGAAATTGATTCCGTCAGGATCGAATATCGCAGCCCGCGATTCTACTGAGTCCCAACGCGACCTTCCATCCACAAGCGCGGTCGCTCAGAATATACTCATTCTGGTCACGAATTGCGGTTTTGCCCCGCCATCTCTACTGTGTGATCCTCAAGACTTGACCGTGCAGAGTATACAAGCATGTGGATCAAGATTTGCGGAATTCGAGATCGCCAAACAGCGGATGTTGTTGCGAAACTCGGTGCCGACGCGGTTGGCCTGAATTTCTATGCGAAAACGCCGCGGCAAATCGACGTCGGTTCGGCCGCCGAAGTGGTATCGCGATTGAATTCGACGGCCGTGATGGATTCCGCGAACACCAGCGGGCCGGTCGAACCCGTCGGATTATTCGTCAACCACTCGACCGACGAAATAGTCACCATCTGCCAGCAATCAGGTATCGGCACCGTTCAAGTCCATGGTGACGAGCCGCCGGAATTGCTGGCGGAGATCCAAAATCGTCTACC
>CAUZVF010000269.1:0-6900 GCA_963582955.1 Planctomycetota bacterium | reverse complement strand
CTCAGGAGTTTCCCGACACGCTGCAAGTGAATTACGAGTACGGCGGCAAGACACCAAAGATACTCACCTACGAGATGCGCATCTGGGCTCCGTACACTTTCCACGGCGAATCGGAGGGTTCCGCCGTCTATGGCGACAAGGGCTACATCATCATCGGCAACCGCCGCTGGCGAGCGTACGGGCCGAAGAACGAATTGCTCAAAGAACAAACGGGCGATAGTTTTGAAGGCCCGCACGTTCAGAACTTTGTCGAGTGCATCAAGTCTCGCAAGAAACCGTTTTGTGATCTCGAAACCGTGGGACATCCGGCATCGATCTTGTGTCACGCGGGCAACATTTCGGCGCGAGTTGGCCGGCAATTGTTCCTCGACCCGGAGACCGAGATGTTCAAAGATGACGACGAAGCGAACGCATTGCGCGGCCGAAAGGAATGGCGTAAACCGTGGGTGTTGCCCGAGGTTTGATGTGAGTAAACTAACATCTCCACCAAACTCTTGATGCAATCGCCACCGACCCCGTGTCGGTGGAAACGTGACTTGAGCGCTACGCCAAATCGGTCGGTGGAATCGTGACTTGAGCGCTACGTCAATTCAGGTAGCCTTTAAGTCATCTTCCCACCGACGCGGGGTCGGTGGGGTGGTGGACTTCCTTGGCTGGCGAATTGGGCGGTGTGTGCCTAGGATTCGATCAACCTGCAAATATCCGCGGGACTGAACTCATATACTCAACAGAAAGGATCCTACGTGGCTGCCAACCGCCGAGCCGAAGTCGATGCCGCTCTGGCCGATGTCGATTTTGAAAAGAACACCTACCAAGTTGAATTTGAAACAACGATGGGAACAATTAAGTTGGAAGTGTTTCCCGATGTTGCTCTGGGGCACGCCCGCAATTTGGTCGGGTTGACGAAGATCGGATATTACGATGGCATCATCTTCCATCGCGTGATTCCGAACTTCATGGTTCAAGTCGGTTGCCCTCTGGGAAACGGCACGGGCGGACCGGGTTATACGATCGACGCGGAATTCAATGACCGGCTGCACGAACCTGGCATCCTTTCGATGGCGCGGACCAGCGATCCCAACTCGGCCGGCTCACAGTTTTTCATCTGCACGGCGCGAGTGCAACATCTTGACGGACAGTACACCGTATTCGGCAAGACCGCCGATCAAGAGAGCCTGGACATTGTCCTGAAACTCGGCGCCGTCGCCACCAACGCTCAAGACCGTCCGTTGGAAGAGGTCAAGATTGTCTCGGCTCGCGTCATCGAGACTGTAAACTAAGAGCGTGCGAGCGAGTTGGTTCGCGCAATCAAAAATGGGTACCACACCTTGCCTGGACGGCAAGACGTGGTACCCATGCCTTTAGACATACCCGTTCACTCATCGGACGTGACAGCAACGACTGTAACCTGATCCCCGATTCGAATGGTTCCGCCTTCAACGACTCGCGTTGTGATCCCGCCATGTCCGCGCATGGCGTTGTAGCCGCCGGCGCCGAGGTTGTCTTCCATCAGCGAACAGGGAGCACACGGGCCGCTGCCTTCCAACAAGACTTCGCCAACACGAAACTGCCGCTCCTTCAAAGCAATCAGGTTGATCCCCGAAACGACGAGATTCCGGCGAGTGAGCGTGGGTGCAATCGAATCACGGCCCAGGATGCGGCCGACCACGTCCAAGTGCTCGCGCTGGATCAGCGTCACCTGCCGTTTGCCTTCACCGTTTCCACTCGCACAGTGGTGATCGCCATCGATACCCCTTCCCACTTGGACCGTGGCCTCTTGCAACTCGGTAACCGGCGACTGACGTTTGGCGCTGATACCGATCCACTCCACTTTGCCAGTCTGCGGAATTGTGTTCTTGAAATCGTCGATTGTTTCCATTGTTCGCCCTGCTGAATTCGTGACGCGGTCTTGGTACTGTTGTATGTTGATTCTGATGCAGCATAACGATCGGAACCACGAATGATCGACCGCAGCTCATTGAAAACTGGCGAGGACGTTCGCCGGGCTTGCCGGAACGGTGACCTGACCGAACAGACATCGGCTCTCGCACCCGGTTTCGCTCAGGCGAATCTGGTTGTGTTGCCACGCGAATTGGCGTTTGACTTTCTGCTATTCTGCAAGAGAAACCCAAAGCCCTGCCCTCTGTTGGATGTGACGGAACCCGGCAGCCCATTGCCGGCCCATCTCGCTCCGACCGCCGACCTGCGGACCGACTTGCCACGTTACCGCGTTTGGGAAAACGGCAAACTCGTCGACGAGCCCACGGACATTTCCGACCGTTGGCGCGACGACTTCGTGAGTTTCGTGATCGGTTGCTCGTTCACGTTCGAATCAGCCATGCTGCGAGCCGAGATTCCGCTGCGCCACATTGAACTCGGCACCAACGTGCCTATGTATCGGACGAACATCGCGTGTCAGCCGGCCGGCCGGTTTTCGGGACCAATGGTTGTTTCGATGCGGCCGCTGTCGCCGGGCGACGCGATTAAGGCTGTGCAAATCACATCTCGTTTTCCCGACGTCCATGGCGCCCCGATTCATTTAGGGCTGCCCGATCAAATTGGCATCGCAAATATTTCCAAACCTGACTTCGGTGATGTGGTGCCTGTTCACGACAACGAAATCCCAGTCTTTTGGGCCTGCGGTGTCACTCCGCAAGCGGTCCTGATGGCGGCGAAGCTGCCGCTGGCAATCACGCATTGTCCCGGTTGCATGTTTGTGACTGACGTGTTGGACGAGACGCTGGCGGTTGGGTGAAGAAGCTATCAGCGGTCGGCTTGGAGAAGCTGTGCGCCAAAAACTTTCTGAAATGCGTCTGGCGGATTTCCACCGAGAACTGATACAACATTAGCGTCGCGCAACGTCCTCGACACTGTGATTCCGGAATTGACAGAGTGATTCAACCGTGGTTATGTGTCCTCATTGTGGAACGAATATCTCATTTGCCGTCAACGGCGCCTGCCCGTCATGCGGTGCTAGGTTAATTGCTGCCGTCGATGCAGTTGTCGAATCGTATGTCGCGTCCGAATATCAAGATTCTCCGCAGGCGAAGATCGCTCGGTTTCAGCACGCTCTGTTCGCATCGACGCCGCGCATCTAGGTGACGCGTGCGATCGTCGCCATCAACGCCGTCGTTTTTGTTCTGATGGTCGTCAACGGTGTCAACCCGATGAGACCGGATACGCAAGCCGTGATTCAGTGGGGCGCCAACTTCGGGCCGATGACAATGAACGGCGAGTGGTGGCGGCTTCTTTCAAGCATGTTTTTGCACTTTGGAATCATCCACATCGGATTCAATATGTGGGTGCTATGGGACGTGGGACGGATGGTCGAACGCCTGGTCGGCAACGTAGGATTCATTATTCTCTATCTCGTCGCCGGCATCACCGGCAGTATTGCCAGTTTGGCGTGGCATCCGGTCGTGGTCAGTGCCGGTGCATCCGGTGCGGTATTTGGGGTGTTCGGAGCGTTGCTCGGTTTCCTCGCCCTGCGCCGAGACACCGTGCCGGCTGAAGTATTGAGGAGACTACGCAAAGTGGCCGTCAGTTTTGTTGTGCTTAACGTCATCCTTGGATTATCGATACCGGGAATTGACAACGCGGCCCATCTGGGAGGCTTCGCCGGCGGATTTCTGTGCGGGCTCGTACTGAGCCGACCGCTCGATGTGCAGACGGTAGCCCGACGTTGGCGGCACAATCTGGCGACCGCCGTCATGGCCGTTTTATTGTTACCGACTGCAGTCATCCTGTTGCCCGCCGCTCCGGTCGACCTGGGCGCTGAAATGGATCATTTCAGCAAGTCCGAGGTTGCTATTCTCGACAACTATGAATCCATCGTTGGGCAAATGGAAAAAAGGGAGATCGACGCAGCAGAAACGGCAAATCGGATCGAAAGCGAAGTGCTGCCAGAATGGTCTCAACTGAGGACACGGATCGAAGAATTGACAAATCGTACGCGTGCCAAGCGTGAATTTCTGATGAAGCTGGCTGACTATTTGAAGCTGCGGCAGGAAAGTTGGCAGCTTCAAATTGAAGCACTCCGAGAAAATAACCTCGTCAAGCTCGCGCAGTTTCACAAAAAGGTTGCCGAAGCAAATCAGGCTGTCGAAAATCTGTCGGCGGAAGACAACTAATCGGGCTCAAGGGCGGTACGAACCAAATTGCTGTCCCAAAGGGAATCGATGTCACTCATCACGCCGTCGATCACGTCGAATGCGAGATCGTCCGGCTGCTGGGGACGAGGAGTGTTGTCAACAACTTGCTGTGAAATTCGGTCTCGCCAATGTGCTTCGTCCAAGAGCGTATTTTTGCCGACTTCGATTTGCCATTCGTGGTCGAGAATCCTTAATCCGGTATTTCGGTTTGGCCGGTTGGCGGATCGAACGTCATTTGAAAGATCGACGGCGAATTCGGAACTGGTAGTCTCCAGCGCCTTAAGTCGCTCAGAATAAGCAACCACTTGGACGGGCTCGTTGTTGGAGGACACGCCCGATCCGATCACGTTTGCAACATTTGCGGTTCCGTTCCTATTGTTGACGGTGGCACGTGGGCTGAATGAATCCGCGGAACCGACGTTGACGACATAACCCAAATCTCCCAAAGACGCGGCTGTCACGCGGCTAATCGGGTTCACACCCGAATTCAGGAATCCGGTCATCAGCTCGTTAGTAAACACGGCTTCGCGCCAGTGTGAGTCGCGCGTTCCGGCGCCTCCGGTATTGGCGACCGGCACTGATGATTCCGAGACTCCGAAAATGCTGTTGTACTCGGCCGTCGCCCCCGAACCAGTAAAGCGAGGATCAGCACCTCCGGCTCCAGTAATTAGACTTAGGTTATCCCAAATTGTTCCGAACCCAATGACGTGCGCCATTTCGTGTAGGATGACATCAACCAAACTGCCACCGGCTTCCAACAACGCGATGTCGGCACTATCAAATGCCATCGAACCAACGGCAGGGAGAAACGAGCCACTGCGGAGACCGGTCGGACCGGCTTGTCCGAGAATTCCGCCAACACCGTCGATGGCCGGAGCACTGGCTTCGATAGCGATGTCATCGACCGTGCGCCCATTCCCGTCGGTGAAAAAGCTGCCGGGCACGAAAATGTCCGGCACATCACCAATGATAATCTCGGACCAGCGATTCGCCGCGCTCGTGAAGATTGCCTGTTGGCTGGCCGTCAAGCTGCTGTCGATGAAGACCACGTCGATTTGGTATTCCGATGCGACGGGTCCGGGATTGGCCAGGGCGGCGATTTCGCTGGTTCTTAACGCACGGTCATAAATCCGCAGGTCATCCAGCTTGTCCGCAAAATGTTGGCCGCCGTTAAAGTAGTTGCCCAGGTGCGCCACGTCGCTGGTCGATTGAAACGCCGTCTGACCCACCTGCACGCCGTCCACGTAAAACAACGTCGAATTGCCTCCCACCGCGGCCACATGATGCCAGCCGCCCGAGAGGTTGTTCATGCTGAATCCACTGCCCTGGAATCCCGTGCCGCCCACATTGTCGTACGAGCCCAGTTCCCCCGTCACATCCACGATGATCTGATGATCGTTCACGCCACGCGTCAGCGTCTTCCACTGACCCGTCCCCAAGCCAAGGAACCAAGACGCGATCGTCCACGTCGAACCCAAATCCACGCCCGGACCCAGTTGAACACGATCGTTGCCGCCGCTGAGACTCAGCACACGCCCCCGCTCGGCGTCGTCGACGAAACTCGCACTCCCAATCAACTGACCGGGGTTGTCACCGCCCGCACTGTCGGCCGCCGTCGTACCGCTCGTTTCATCGAACGTCCAGTGACCCACTAATCCATTAGCTGATGCATCGTTGTCGCTGATGTTGGCAGTGACACCGTCGATTGAGGTCGAAGTCGGATAGTTCGCGGCATCGCCGGTACTTGTGATGGCATGCGTAATCGTGCCGGTGTGGTTGCCTTCGTTGGCGGAATCATCGATCGCACGTACCGTGACTGTTTGCGGCGTTGTGTCGTTGCGACTGACAACTTGCGATGAGGCGAAATTGGTTCCGTCCAAACTGACTTCGCTTTGCGCGTCGGCGGTGACCGTGATTTGAACAGTACCCGTTGGAGTTGTATTCAGGGCAATCTGATAGGTATCGGTTGCGCCAGCCTCCGCAACGTCGGTGCTGCCGCCGGTTTCGGAAATGGTCACGCCGGAACTTGCGGCCGAGATGGTGAAGTTGGTGTTCGAAACATCAAAGAAGATGTTACCAGCCGCCTCGACCTTGACGCGCGCAGAAGTCGTCGGCAGGTTCGGGACCACAATCGCCTGGGATCCATCATTCGGTGTGTTGGATGCCAATGTCGTTGAAAATGTGTTGCCGCCATCGGTCGACAGCAGGATATTTACATTCGCGGCGTTGACGCCATTGGCCGTTGTTCCGGCCACGTTCCAGGACACCGTTTCCGATGTCCCGCCTGTCCAGGTTGTGGCCGTGTTTTGGCTGGTGACTTGAAATGCGGCCCCAGTATCAACAACCGTGATGGCGACGTCATCCGAATTGACTCCGCCGCCACCACTGCGATTGTCACGCACGGTCACGCGGAAGTTCATTGTCCGATTGGTCGTCGGAAGCGTTTCACCGATGACGGTGGTGTTGTTCAACAAATCGGACGTCCGCGGAAACGTGCGGCTTGGAGCGGTCGTGGGATTGAACGTCCGGAATAAGGGGCTGGAACCATTGTCACCGGCGTTGACATCCTGCTGAGGTCCCAAGTCGCGCTGCTCCCAACCGTAGGTCAGTACGTCGGCGGCGTCAGCGTCGGAACCAATGGCCGTTAACGTAAAGGGTGTATTGGCGGGAATCGTAAAATTGGATCCAGCATCGACTGTTGGGATGTTGTTTCCTGTTGCGGTAATCGTGGCCGAGCCATTTCCAGCAC